>NZ_JAGXJK010000069.1:0-1425 GCF_019091605.1 Micrococcus sp. GbtcB5 | reverse complement strand
GCGGCCGGGCCCTCCCGTTCGAGGAGGTCCGTGCCCTCAACGAGGCCGGCTTCGCCACGCTGCGGGTCCCCGCGGAGGCCGGTGGGCCCGGTGTGGACGTGCGGACCGCCGTGGCCCTGCTGATCGACCTGGCGGAGGCGGACGCGAACGTCGCGCACCTCTACCGCTCGCACCTGGGATTCCTCGACTCCCTCCGCTTCCAGCCCGAGGCCGTCCGCGAGCGCTGGCATGCCCGGATCCTGGCCGGCGCCACGGTCGGCAACGCATCCACCGAGAAGGGCGGCAACGCGCTGGGCACGCTCAACACGGTCCTCACCCCGGCACCCGCGGGCGACGGCCCGTGGACCCTGACTGGCACCAAGTTCTACGCGACCGGCTCGATCTTCTCCTCGCACACGCGCGTCTCCGCCGCCCAGACCGACGCGGACGGGCGACCGGCCCCGGGCCGGCGCTTCGCCGTCGTGCCGGTGGAGGCCCCGGGTGTGCGTCTGGACGACGACTGGGACGGCTTCGGCCAGCGCCTGACCGGCACCGGCACCGCGGTGTTCGACGGCGTCGCCGTGCCGCCGCAGGACGTGCTCGACCGGGCACCCGGCAGCGCCGAGGCGGTCTACGAGGCGGCGTGGTTCCAGCTCATCCTGCTCGCCGTCCTCGCCGGGATCGCCCGGGCGGCCCGTCGGGACGCCGCCGACGCCGTGGCCGTCCGCGTGCGCACCTTCAACACGGGCCTGGGCCTGCCGTTCCGGGAGGACCCGCTGATCCAGGAGGCCGTCGGGCGGATCGCGGCCAAGGCGTTCACGGCCGAGGCCGCGGTGCTCTCGGCGGCGGACGCCCTGGATGCGGCGCTCGCGGACCACGAGGCCGGCCGCACCGGCTCCGGCGCCCCCGAGGAGGTGCCCGCCTCCTTCACGTGGGCCGAGCTGGCGGTGGAGCACGCCCAGGTGACCGTCCCGGAGCTGGCCCTCGGCGCCGCCCAGGAGCTGTTCCTCACCGGTGGGGCCTCCGCCACGAGCACCGCCAAGGGCCTGGACCGGCACTGGCGCAACGCGCAGACGGTGGCCACGCACAATCCCATCGCGTTCCGCGCCCGGGCGATCGGCGACTTCTGGATCAACGGCACCGTGCCCGAGGGCCTCAACGCGATCGGCGACGCCCCGGCCGCCTCCGCGCCCCTCGGCGCCGACGCCCCCGCCTCCGGGGAGGCCGCCCGATGAGCACCCTGCGCACCCACCGTCGCCGGGCCGTGCTCGGCTCGTTCATCGGCACCACCATCGAGTGGTACGACTTCTACCTCTACGGCCTGGCCGCCGCGCTCGTGTTCAACGTGCAGTTCTTCCCCGGCCAGACCGCGTTCGGGGCGACCCTCGCCTCGTTCGCCACGCTCGCCGTCGGCGTCGTGCTGCGCCCGCTGGGCGGGATCGTGGC
>NZ_JAGXJK010000683.1:0-200 GCF_019091605.1 Micrococcus sp. GbtcB5 | reverse complement strand
GCCGGCAGTGATGCGGGTCGGGATTCCTGAAGAAGATGATCTGGTTTGACAGCCGGGGATCATGTGGTAAGCTTTTCAAGGCCTTCCACGTGGATGGTCCGGTGAGTGTCTGGCCCCGCGTTGAGCGGAGTTGACATGGTCGGATCACGTGGTAAGGTTTTCTAGCCCGGCCATGTGAACGGACGGTGAATGCTTCGGAC
>NZ_JAGXJK010000682.1:0-203 GCF_019091605.1 Micrococcus sp. GbtcB5 | reverse complement strand
TGCCGACCCTGCAGACCTGACAGGTACAAGCCCCCTACAACCTCGAAGACGGCTACACCACTTCCAGGGACTTGACCAGACCCACTCATGACTCACGCTAACGCACCCCTGACCCCCACTGGCCGACTCAGGATGGTCCACCGCCACCTGCACGACGGGATCCCGCAGGCACACGTGGCCGCCGAGTTCCGGGTGAGCCGGCC
>NZ_JAGXJK010000681.1:0-212 GCF_019091605.1 Micrococcus sp. GbtcB5 | reverse complement strand
GAAGAAATAAAAGAAGAAAAGCCGGAAGAACCGAAAGTAACAGAAGAGCCGAAAGAGCTAGAGAAGCCAGAAGTTACGGAGAAGCCGGAAATTCATGTAAAACCAGAAGAAGAAAAAGTTGAAGAAGAAACAATGGAAGAAATAAAAGAAGAAAAGCCGGAAGAACCGAAAGTAACAGAAGAGCCGAAAGAGCTAGAGAAGCCAGAAGTTAC
>NZ_JAGXJK010000680.1:0-212 GCF_019091605.1 Micrococcus sp. GbtcB5 | reverse complement strand
GACAACGGGAACAACTATCGGGCTGCGGACTTCACCGCGAAGGTGGTCTCGCTCGGGGGCCGGCATCACCGGATCCGACCCTACACCCCGCGCCATAACGGGAAGGTCGAGCGGTACAACCGGCTGATGGTCGATGAGGTCCTCTACGCCCGCCCCTACACCTCAGAGCAAGCTCGGCGTGAGGCCCTGGCGGTGTGGGTGAACCACTACAA
>NZ_JAGXJK010000068.1:0-1428 GCF_019091605.1 Micrococcus sp. GbtcB5 | reverse complement strand
AGTTGAGTCCCGGATAGTGGTGTAACCCTCCCCGGTGGCCACGACCATCTTCGAGACGGACGCGGTCACCGTGGGAGCCTTCGAGCGAACCTTCCACAGCACTCTCGAAAGGACATCACCACGATGACCGCTCCACACATTGTCGACCCTGAACGCCTGCTGCGCGAAGCTCTCGGGGAGGCCTCCCCAGACCTGCTGCGCCACCTGCTGCAGACCGTGATCAACGCACTGCTCTCCGCCGACGCTGACGCGGTCTGCGGGGCCGAGTACGGCAAGCCCTCCGAACACCGGACAGCGCAGCGCAACGGCTACCGCCACCGACCCCTGGACACCCGCGCCGGCACGATCGATGTGGCCATCCCCAAACTCCGGGCCGGCACGTACTTCCCCGAATGGCTGCTCGAGCGCCGCAAACGGGCCGAGTCCGCACTGATCACCGTGGTCGCGGACTGCTACCTGGCCGGGGTCTCGACCCGGCGCATGGACAAGCTCGTACGGCAGCTGGGCATCGACTCGCTCTCGAAGTCCCAGGTCAGCCGGATGGCACAGGAGTTGGACGAGCACATCGAGGCTTTCCGTCACCGGCCGCTGGGCGAGGCCGGCCCGTTCGTGTTCCTCGCCGCCGACGCCCTGACCATGAAAGTCAGAGAGGGCGGGCGGGTGATCAACGCGGTGGCCATGGTCGCCACCGGGGTCAACGCCGACGGGCGCCGCGAAGTCCTCGGGCTGAGGGTGGCCACCACGGAGACGGGTGCGGCGTGGAACGAGTTCTTCGCGGACCTGGTGGCCCGGGGGCTGGCCGGGGTGGCACTGGTGACCTCGGACTCCCATCGCGGCCTCGTGGAAGCCGTGGCGGCGAACCTGCCCGGGGCCGTGTGGCAACGCTGCCGCACCCATTACGCGGCGAATCTGATGGCCGTGACCCCGAAGAGCATGTGGCCGGCGGTGAAGGCCATGCTGCACAGCGTGTACGACCAGCCCGACGGGCCGGCCGTGCAGGCCCAGTTCGAGCGCCTGTTGGACTACGTGCAGGACAGGTTGCCCGCGGTGGCTGGGCACCTCGATGCAGCACGAGAGGACATCCTCGCGTTCACCTCGTTCCCGAGGGACGTGTGGTCCCAGATCTGGTCGAACAACCCTGCCGAGCGGCTGAACCGGGAGATCCGGCGCCGCACGGACTCGGTGGGGATCTTCCCGAACCGGGATGCCGTGGTGCGTCTGGTCGGGGCTGTGTTGGCCGAGCAGACCGATGAGTGGGCCGAAGGCCGCCGGTATCTCGGCCTGGAACTGCTCGCCCGGTGCCGTGAGCCCCTGACCACGGAGCAAGAGACCGTGATGAGCACGGAGGTGATGCCGACCCTGCAGACCTGACAGGTACAAGCCCCCTACAACCTCGAAGACGGCTACACCACTTCCAGGGACTTGACC
>NZ_JAGXJK010000679.1:0-213 GCF_019091605.1 Micrococcus sp. GbtcB5 | reverse complement strand
GCCCGCTACCGCGCCCAGGGAGAAGCCGGCCTTCAGGACCTGCCCAGCCGGCCGCACCGTTCACCTGCCCAGCTCGATCCCGAGGTGGTGGCTCAGATCCAGACCCTGCGTCGCAGGGAGAAGTGGTCGGCCCGCCGGATCCATCACCACCTCGTCTCCGAGGGCCACCGGGTGTGTCTTCGTACCGTGGGACGGTGGCTGCACCGGGCCGGG
>NZ_JAGXJK010000678.1:0-219 GCF_019091605.1 Micrococcus sp. GbtcB5 | reverse complement strand
CCCACTCATGACTCACGCTAATGCACCCCTGACTCCCACCGGCCGTCTCAGGATGGTCCACCGCCACCTGCACGACGGCATCCCGCAAGCCCATGTCGCCGCCGAGTTCCGGGTGAGCCGGCCCACGGTGGCCACCTGGGTGGCCCGCTACCGCGCCCAGGGAGAAGCCGGCCTTCAGGACCTGCCCAGCCGGCCGCACCGTTCACCTGCCCAGCTCGA
>NZ_JAGXJK010000677.1:0-221 GCF_019091605.1 Micrococcus sp. GbtcB5 | reverse complement strand
GGCTGGCGTGCTCACGGCCGGGACTCCGAGAACGCGCGAGCGGCCAAACGCGGGCCTGGCCGACGGGTCGGGTACACCTACCTGCACTCGGCGATCGACGGGTACACCCGCCTGGCGTACACCGAGGCGTTGGAGGACGAGCGCGCGGTGACCACGATCGGGTTCTTCTGCCGGGCGAGGGCGTTCTTCGCCGCCCACGGCATCACCGTGGACCGGGTGAT
>NZ_JAGXJK010000676.1:0-224 GCF_019091605.1 Micrococcus sp. GbtcB5 | reverse complement strand
GCACGGCGCATCCATCACCACCTCGTCTCCGAGGGCCACCGGGTGTGTCTTCGTACCGTGGGACGGTGGCTGCACCGGGCCGGGATCTCCCGCCTACGGGACCTGACCCCGGCCGGAGAAGACCTGCGCCAACGACCCCAGAAGATCACCGCGAGAGGGCCGGGGCACATGGTGCACCTGGATGTGAAGAAGATCGGGAAGATCCCAGACGGGGGCGGCTGGCG
>NZ_JAGXJK010000675.1:0-228 GCF_019091605.1 Micrococcus sp. GbtcB5 | reverse complement strand
GGGGCGGGCGCCGCCGTCGATCTAATACTAAATCCTTTAATGCATGCGAAATAACTCTGGCACGTACACGAGTACGTTTTTCAACTGGATTTGTCTTACCACCATAAAACTAAACTTTACCTGTCGCATGATTAATAGCTACTTGATCTCCACCACGGCCAAGCGCAAGGTCTAAACCGGACTGAGCCTTTGCTCCTAGCTCTGATAGAGGTAAATCACCTGATCCAA
>NZ_JAGXJK010000674.1:0-228 GCF_019091605.1 Micrococcus sp. GbtcB5 | reverse complement strand
GAAGGCCCGGGCCCACCGCCGCAGGCTGGACCGCATCATCGAGCGGTCCCGACGCGCGGGCCGCTGAGCGCGTCGAGCCCCACCGGTGCTATCCTGTCCGGGTTGCCCAGGCGAGGGAGCGTGCGCCCCGTGATCGACGAGGCCGCCGCCGCGCGTCAGCATGCAGACCCGCTGCGGCACTGAAGCCTCCTCCTGGCCGCATCCCGCGCCGCCCCCGGCTGCGCGGCC
>NZ_JAGXJK010000673.1:0-228 GCF_019091605.1 Micrococcus sp. GbtcB5 | reverse complement strand
ACGGCGACGGGACGGTCCGGACCGGGGTGTCCGTGGCCTGCGCCGCGCCCACCAGGCCCCGTCCCCGTGCCGGGTGCCCGCGGCGGCCGCGGAGGCGAGGGCGGCGTCCTCGTGCGTCGAGGGGCGGTACCGGTGGGAGCCGTCCGCCTCGTCGTCCGCGCCGCCCGGTTCGAGGGCGTGGTCCGTCCTCTCCGTGAGCTCCTCGGGGGTGGCGGCGGTGAGGGCGCG
>NZ_JAGXJK010000672.1:0-228 GCF_019091605.1 Micrococcus sp. GbtcB5 | reverse complement strand
AGTCGGACGCCGAGCTGCGCACCGCCCTCGAGGCGGGCGTGGGCCGGAACATCGTGGACTCGCTCGACGAGCTCACCCTCCTGGCCGCGCTCGCGGCCGAGGTCGTCCGCCGCGCCCCCGTGATGCTCCGGCTGACCCCGGGCGTGCACGCGCTCCCCCACGACTTCACCGCCTCCGCGCACGAGGACCAGAAGTTCGGCCTCTCCCTGGCCCCGGCCTCCACCGACC
>NZ_JAGXJK010000671.1:0-228 GCF_019091605.1 Micrococcus sp. GbtcB5 | reverse complement strand
TGGCACGCAGCGCGACCGCCGCGGCCGCGCCGTCGACGTCCAGCCCGCCGGGCCCGCTCTGGGTACGCGCGGCGGTGGAGGGGGCCACCTCGCCGTCGGCGGTCGCGGCGGTGTGGAGGGCGCTGGCGGTCTCGGTCGCGAGGAACGTGCCGCTGACGGCGGCCTCGAGCTCTGCGAGGGGCCGACGCTTGCACCCCCGGCGGGCGGGCGGGTCCAGCAGGGGGGGGC
>NZ_JAGXJK010000670.1:0-228 GCF_019091605.1 Micrococcus sp. GbtcB5 | reverse complement strand
GACCCGCCTCCGCCAGGCCCCGCAGAAGCTCGTGTGAGCCGTCCCGCCCGTGGGCGCGAACGCCGCGTGGCTGGCCGGCAGCCAGGACGAGGAGGCCCGAGAGCGGGAGCTGCGCGAGCGCCACGACGCCGGCGCCGCGTGGATCCGCCCCGAGTTCCCCGGCCTCGAGGACCTCACCGAGCACGTGGACGGCACCCCCGTGGACGTGATGGTGGACCAGACCGCCAC
>NZ_JAGXJK010000067.1:0-1482 GCF_019091605.1 Micrococcus sp. GbtcB5 | reverse complement strand
GGTGGAGGTAAGGGGATTCGAACCCCTGACCTTCTGCATGCCATGCAGACGCGCTACCAACTGCGCCATACCCCCAGGTGGGTGGTGACTCCGTTTCCGGCGGACCGGCCGGAGCACCTGAACAGAATACCCGGCCTGCGGCAACCGCGCAAACCGGCCGGGCGGCGTCGATGGACCGCCGCGGTCCCACGGCCTAGCGTGCAGGAGACGCTCCCATGCCCGCCGCCAGCCCAGGAGGTCCTGCATGTCCCCCACCGACGCACCGATCCGCACCGCGCTGATCGGCTACGGGTTCGCCGGCAAGACGTTCCACGTCCCCCTGCTCCACGCCACGGAGGGACTCACTCTCACCCATGTCGTCTCGAGCCGCCCGGACGCGGTGCACGCGGACCTGCCGGACGTCTTGGTGGTGCCCGACGTGGACGCGCTCCTGGCGTGCCACGACGTGGACCTCGTGGTGATCGCCGCCCCGAACGACCAGCACACGCCGCTCGCGCGCACGGCCCTGAGGGCGGGCAGGCACGTGGTGGTGGACAAGCCCTTCACGCTGAGTCTCGCGGAGGCGCGAGAGCTGCGCGACCTCGCGGCCGAGACGGGGCGGGTGCTGCGGGTGTTCCAGAACCGCCGCTTCGACAGCGACTTCCTGGGCGTCACCGAGCTCGTCCGCTCCGGCCGGCTCGGGAACGTCGTCCACCTCGAGTCCCGGATCGACCGCTTCCGCCCGACCGTCCGGGACCGCTGGCGGGAAGCCGCGGTGCCCGGGGGCGGCATCTGGTTCGACCTCGGCCCGCACCTGGTCGACCAGGCGCTCCTGCTCTTCGGCGTCCCCGAACGCGTGGACGCCGACCTCGCAGCCCTGCGTCCGGGCGCCACGGTCGAGGACTGGGCGCACTGCGTGCTGCAGTACCCGGGCCGGCGCGTGGTCCTGCAGGCGTCGATGCTCGTGGCCGGCGGCAGCCCGCGCTTCGCGGTCCACGGCACGCGCGGCACCGCGGTGAAGGAACTGTCGGATCAGCAGGAGGCGCAGCTGCGCGCGGGTCTGCTCCCCGACGCCGAGGGCTGGGGCGTCGACCCGGACCCGATCCTCCTGCACGACGGGGAGGGGAACATCGAGCGCGTCCCCGCGCCGACCGGAGCCCAGCAGCGGTCCTACACGGGCGTGCGCGACGCGATCCTGGGCCGCCCGAGCGGCGACGCCGCCACCCCCGACCAGGCCGTCGCCGTGATGGCGGTGCTCGAGGCCGCCGTCGCCTCGGCGCGGGAGGGCCGTGTGGTGGAACCCGCACTCACGGCGGCGGAGCGCGCCGCGTACCCCGGCGTGTCCCCCGCACCGACCGCGGCGGAGCGACATCACCGCAGTGCCGCGGCGCGGTGATGTCGCAGGGCGGCGGTCGTGTCCCGGGCCCGCGCAGGGGCCCGACGACGGCGGAGGGCCGGGCCGCCTGGGCCCGGGCCTCTGGCTGGGGGGGGGAAGGGGGGTTG
>NZ_JAGXJK010000669.1:0-228 GCF_019091605.1 Micrococcus sp. GbtcB5 | reverse complement strand
GGGCGTACGAGGCGGGGCGCGAGGAGGCGGGGACGGGCGCGCTGGCCCAGGCCGCGCTGCACTCGGGCGGGAGCGCGTGGGCGATCTACGCGATCGTCGGGCTGTCGGTCGGCTACGTGTCCTACCGCCGGGGCCGGGTGCCGCTGGTGGGCTCGATCATCGCGCCGCTGCTCGGCGACGCCCAGCGCAGCGACTCGCTCGGCGCGCGCCCGATCGGCGGGCTCGCGC
>NZ_JAGXJK010000668.1:0-228 GCF_019091605.1 Micrococcus sp. GbtcB5 | reverse complement strand
AGTAGATGGAAAGGTAGTAACAGATGCCGAAGATACTGACAGCGGTCATTATAAGGCTGGAAAAGTAATAGGGAAACTCGGAGATATTCAAGACACAGAATGGCATACAATCGTATTTCAAGTGAAGATAAAAGATGGTTATGAAGATAAGAAAATACTGAACGTAGGTACAGTAACGGGAGATAATATTTCTCCCCAAAAACCATCAGTAGAAATAGCGGTGGAACC
>NZ_JAGXJK010000667.1:0-228 GCF_019091605.1 Micrococcus sp. GbtcB5 | reverse complement strand
GGCCGTGCGGGAGTCCGCCACCATCGACTGGAATCTCAAGGACTCCGTCCGCGCTACCATGCGCTCCAAGGTGCGTCGCCTGCTGGCACGCTACGACTACCCGCCTGATACTGAGGCGAAAGCCATCGAACTGGTACTCGTGCAGGCGGAGCTGCTCGCTGCGGTCGATCCACTCCCGCAGGTGCGGCTTCTCCGAGCCGATCGTGGTGGAGGCGCCGGGGCCGGGGG
>NZ_JAGXJK010000666.1:0-228 GCF_019091605.1 Micrococcus sp. GbtcB5 | reverse complement strand
GCAGGCGCTGCGGGGGCGGGCCGCCGGGCGCGCCCGCACGGTGGGCGACCTGGCCCGCGACGCCCCCACGGGCCCGCACGCCGCACGCGAGGCCCTGGACGCCGCCGCGGCCGCCCTGGCCGAGGCCCCCGCCGACGCCGGCGCCGGACACCGGTACTCCACCGCGCTGGCGCGGGCCCACCCCTACGGCGCCTGGGGCGTCGGCCGGCGCGGGGACATGGTCCTCGC
>NZ_JAGXJK010000665.1:0-228 GCF_019091605.1 Micrococcus sp. GbtcB5 | reverse complement strand
CGGAGGTGGGGCGGGACGACGACGGGCACAGCCGCCCAGTAGAGGACGCCCGCGGAACGGGGCACCGGCCGGCAGCGGGCCGCGGGCCTGAGGGACGGGGGCCCGGTCGTCGCACGGGGCGGGTTCAGCCGTCGAAGCCGTGCTCCGGGGCCGGGAACGCGCCGACGAGCACGTCCGCGCGTTAGGCCCGGACCGCCTCACCCACGACCTCGTGCAGGCGGGCGTACT
>NZ_JAGXJK010000664.1:0-228 GCF_019091605.1 Micrococcus sp. GbtcB5 | reverse complement strand
GCAGGACCTGGGCGGCGCCGGCGGCGTGCCGGATACGGGCGGTGTTGACGGCCTCGTCAACGGCCAGCCCCTGGAGCAACAGCTCGAGCGCCGGGCGGGCCGCTCGCCCGATCTTCACGGCGCGCGCCTCCACGTCGAACAGCGCCAGGCCCGACAGCGGCACGTCGGGGTTCGTGGTCCCGTGAACGGCCTGGAAGCGCCCGGCCGTCCCAGCGCCGCCGTCGAGGG
>NZ_JAGXJK010000663.1:0-228 GCF_019091605.1 Micrococcus sp. GbtcB5 | reverse complement strand
ATCGTGCTCCAGAAGTCCATGTTCCTGACCTCACCTTCCGGCCCGGTTGGCGGCCAAGCCTAGAGTTTCGTGTGAACCCAGGGAAGCAAGCGGCAAGCGGCCCCTGCCTACCTCTGCCAGAGCTGGGCGCGCCGCAAAAGTGCTAACGAAAGAGCTAAGCAACCTGCAGGTCGAGGGATCGCGGAGGAGTCATCCACTGGGCACATGCCGTAGATCGTTGATTTCAGG
>NZ_JAGXJK010000662.1:0-228 GCF_019091605.1 Micrococcus sp. GbtcB5 | reverse complement strand
GCGACCGGGCCCGAGACCGCGCCCACGGCCTTGACCGTCACGACGTCGGCGACCACCTGGATCACGCTCGCCGCGTCGCCCGCGGCCACGCGCCACGTCACGATCTCGGACTCGGTCAGGCCCCCGCCGAGGTCGGGCAGGCGGAAGGTCTTCTGGCTCATCGGGACTCCTCCCCGGCGTTCTGGGCGGCGTGGAACTGCTCGTCGGTCTCGGGGACGGCGAACGCGT
>NZ_JAGXJK010000661.1:0-228 GCF_019091605.1 Micrococcus sp. GbtcB5 | reverse complement strand
GCCCTAGGGCACCAGCCCCTTCCCGGCGGACCGCGGGCACCTGCCCCGCAAGCTCGTGGACGGCGGCTCCACGCAGGCGCAGGCCGTCGCGCTGCTCTGGCTCTGGGCGTACCTCGTGGCATGGGGCGCGGTGTCCCTGAACTTCGAGGACCACATGATCGTCCTACCCGTGCTCGCCGTGGTCCTGGCCGGAGCCGGCTACCTCACCCTGCCTCCGGTCGTGGGGCG
>NZ_JAGXJK010000660.1:0-228 GCF_019091605.1 Micrococcus sp. GbtcB5 | reverse complement strand
CTACGACTTTAGTAGAAAAAAAATATTACTGTATCGCGTCGACCGCATTCTCTCTATATTATCCACAGAAGAAAATGAAGATACATTCATGAATTTAGAAGAGTGGTTTATCTCTAACTCTAACGTAGTACACAGTCCTACTCAGTTACATGTTTTACTGACAACAGAAGGTGTACGCCAATGTAAAAGCGTTCCTTACCTTGAAGAGCTCGTTGTAATAAACGAAGA
>NZ_JAGXJK010000066.1:0-1794 GCF_019091605.1 Micrococcus sp. GbtcB5 | reverse complement strand
TGGGCAGGTGAACGGTGCGGCCGGCTGGGCAGGTCCTGAAGGCCGGCTTCTCCCTGGGCGCGGTAGCGGGCGACCCAGGTGGCCACCGTGGGCCGGCTGACGCGGAACTCGGCGGCCACGTGTGCCTGCGGGATCCCGTCGTGCAGGTGGCGGTGGACCATCCTGAGTCGGCCAGTCGGGGTCAGGGGTGCGTTAGCGTGAGTCATGAGTGGGTCTTTTCGGGCAGGTGGGTTGTTGAGGAACTTCCATCCTGCGGGGCGGGGCCCACTCGTCTCATCTCAGCCGGCGCCTCGTGGCAAGAACCTCATGACCCACAACATCTAGCCACGCCCGGCCGTCGGGATCGGACTGAGGTGACGTGGCCCACATCTGATGGGTGGCCCGGCTCGCCTGCCACACTGAGAGGCATGCAGACCCCGGCCACGCCCTCCCCGCCCGACCGCCCCTCCCCCGTCGCCCGACCGTGGTTGGCGGCCTCGGACGTCCCGGTCGCAGGCCCCGACGACGTCGAGCGCGTGGTCCTGCTGTCCCCGGAGGGCGAGGCCGTGGGCACGGAGGCCAAGGCCACGGTCCACCGCCGCACCGAGGACGGCGGCACGCCCCTGCACCTGGCCTTCTCCTGTCACGTGTACGACGAGGCCGACCGGTTCCTGCTCACCCGCCGGGCGCTGGGCAAGGCGGCGTTCCCCGGGGTGTGGACCAACGGGTTCTGCGGGCACCCCGGCCCCGGCGAGTCCCCCGCGGAGGCCGTGCTGCGCCGCGCCCCGCAGGAGCTGGGCGTGGAGGTGTCCGACGTCGTCGAGGTGCTCCCCGACTTCCGCTACCGGGCCGCAGACGCCTCCGGCATGGAGGAGCACGAGATCTGCCCGGTGTTCCGGGCCCGGATGCACGGCGACCCCGCCCCGGAGCGGGACGAGGTCGCGGAGTGGTGCTGGGTGGAGCCGGCCGATCTGGCCGCCGCCCTGGCCGCCGTCCCCCGGGCGTTCAGCCCGTGGCTCGTGGAGCAGTGGCAGCAGGGGGCGTTCGACCCGCGGTGAGCGGCCGGCGCGGCGACGCCGCGCGGGCCGTCAGCGGCCGTTGACGTCGTCGAGGTGGGCGGCGGTGGACTGCACGGCCTCGTCCTGCGCCGGCTCGGCGTCGCCCTGCTGGCCCTGCTGCTCCTCGGCCAGGCGGCGGACCTCTGCGATGTCGAGGCCCTTGACCTGGTCGAGCAGCTGCTCGAGCGCGGTGCCCGGCAGGGCGCCGGCCTGGGAGAACACGAGCACGCCGCCGCGGAAGGCCATGAGCGTGGGGATGGAGGTGATGCCGGCCATCGCCGCCAGCTGCTGCTGGTCCTCCGTGTCGACCTTGGCGAACACGACGTCCTCGTGCTTCTCGGAGGCGGCCTCGAACACGGGGGCGAACTGGCGGCACGGGCCGCACCAGCCGGCCCAGAAGTCCACGAGCACGGTGTCGTTCTCGGCGACGGTGGAGCCGAACTCCTCGAGGGTCAGGTCCTTGGTGGCCACGGTGGGTCCTTTCGTCAGCGGGGCCGACGCGCTCACGCCGGCGATCGTCCTGCCGACCACAACGGACACCCCGCCGCACCTATTCCGCCCCACCCCGCTTTCGTTCGGGAAACGGCGGCGTGTCCCGGCACTTTCGTTCGGGAAACGGGCGCCTTCCACGCACTGTCGTGGCCGAGACGGGAGCCGTCGTCGCCGCTTCCTAGATGTAGGAGGGCATGACGTTGTTGACTCGGGCCGGGGCCAACGAGGCCGGAGGGGCGTCCCCGCAGGAGGTATGAGGCCGATG
>NZ_JAGXJK010000659.1:0-228 GCF_019091605.1 Micrococcus sp. GbtcB5 | reverse complement strand
GGCGTTCGGCCGGCCCACGAGCGAGACGAAGCCGGAGCGGAAGCCGTCCGCGGCGCGGGCCGGATCGTCGAGATCGGTCATGGGGTCATCCTTGTCAGGCGGGGAGTGGGGTGGGGCGGCCGGCTCAGGCCACGGGGTCGGAGGGCTCGGCGCCGGGGGGCCGCCCCTCCCGCCGGCGCCGCCCCACCCGGCGGGCGGGGGGCTCGGGGGCGCGCCGGCGCGCCGCCC
>NZ_JAGXJK010000658.1:0-228 GCF_019091605.1 Micrococcus sp. GbtcB5 | reverse complement strand
TCCGACATCCTCGATCCCCAGACCACCGCCGAGGCCGCCCCCCAGCTCGCCGAGGCGCAGCAGGTGGCCACGGGGACCGTCCCGCAGGTCGACGCCGCCGAGCCCGCCGCCCCCGAGGCCCCGGCCGTGCCGGCCGGCCCCACCTTCCTGGGCCTCGGCCTGGACGCCCGCGTGCTGGCCGTGGTCGCGGGGCTGGGCTACACCCGCCCCTCGCCGATCCAGGTGGGG
>NZ_JAGXJK010000657.1:0-228 GCF_019091605.1 Micrococcus sp. GbtcB5 | reverse complement strand
GTCCGGGGCGGTCCCCCCACTCCGCCGGCGGCCCGCTACCTGGACGCGGCCGTGGACGCGGGCATGAACATCCTCGACAGCGGGGCCACCCAGGCGGGCAAGACCACCCTGCTCAACTGCCTGGCTTCGGCCATCGGCCCGCGGGAGCGGGAGATCACCGTGGAGGAGATCTTCGAGCTGCAGATCCCGGTGCGCGACGTCGTCGGGCTGCAGTGCCGCCAGCCGAAC
>NZ_JAGXJK010000656.1:0-228 GCF_019091605.1 Micrococcus sp. GbtcB5 | reverse complement strand
CTGTCGGATCCGCGCGAGGGGACGATCCTCACGGTGCTCTCCGCGGCCGCCCGCAGCCTCGCGGGCTCGTCCACCCAGGCCCCCGACACGCCCGCGGTGGCCGGGGGCGCGGACCCGGCCGTGCGGCTGGGCCCGGCCGTGACCGTCATGCTGGCCGACTGCGGGCAGGCCGTGGAGGGGGCCGGGTCGTTGCTCGCCCCGCTGGCCCGGGCGCACGGCGTGGGCGCC
>NZ_JAGXJK010000655.1:0-228 GCF_019091605.1 Micrococcus sp. GbtcB5 | reverse complement strand
GAAAAGCCCCACTCATGACCCACGCTAACGCACCCCTGACCCCCACTGGCCGTCTCAGGATGGCCCACCGCCACCTGCACGTCGGGATCCCGCAGGCACACGTGGCAGCCGAGTTCCGGGTGAGCCGGCCCACGGTGGCCACCTGGGTGGCCCGCTTCCGCGCCCAGGGAGAAGCCGGCCTTCAGGGCCTGCCCAGCCGGCCGCACCGTTCACCTGCCCAGCTCGCTC
>NZ_JAGXJK010000654.1:0-228 GCF_019091605.1 Micrococcus sp. GbtcB5 | reverse complement strand
GTCACGGGGGTCATGCCCCGACCGTACCGCCCCCACCACCCCGTCCGACTACCCTGGTCCGCAAGCGGGCCCGCCACATCGCCCGCCCCGTCAGCGCAGGAGGAGCCCGCCGTGGACATCATGATCGCCGTCGCCGTGGGGGCCTTCCTCCTGGTGGCGTGGACCGTGGGGGGCTGGGCCATCGTGCGGCTGGGCTTCACCCGGGACGGGGACGCGGCCCGCGCCCCC
>NZ_JAGXJK010000653.1:0-228 GCF_019091605.1 Micrococcus sp. GbtcB5 | reverse complement strand
CGAGGAGGTCAGGATGGGCAAGGCCAAGATCCTGGTGGTGGACGACGTCGAGGCGCTGGCCGAGATGATCGGCATCGTCCTGCGCAACGACGGCTTCGAGCCGGCGTTCGCCGCGGTCGGCACCTCCGCACTGCCCGCGTTCCACCGCGTGCGTCCCGATCTCGTGCTGCTGGGCCTCTTGCTCCCCGGCATCGACGGCATCGAGGTCTGCAGGCTCATCCCAGACGA
>NZ_JAGXJK010000652.1:0-228 GCF_019091605.1 Micrococcus sp. GbtcB5 | reverse complement strand
CGAAGGAGGGTGCGGATGCGCTCGACCTCCCCGGCCCCCCCAAGCCCGGCGGCCGCGCAGCCCAGCGCGTACAGGGCGCGCAGGAAGCCGCGGTTGGGCACGTGGGCGTACGGCACCGGGCCGGCGCCGCGCCACCCCGCCCGGCGCAGCGCGTCCAGCCCCCGGTGGTAGCCGACGCGGGCGTACGCATTGGAGTCCACGGTCCGCCCCTCGGCCCACGCGTCCTCC
>NZ_JAGXJK010000651.1:0-228 GCF_019091605.1 Micrococcus sp. GbtcB5 | reverse complement strand
CTCCAGGCCGTCGGCCCCCGCCGTCCGGCTGACCGGGCCGCCCGCGCAGTGCAACCAGGTGCAGTGCGGCCCGGGCGTGGCCGTGGCCCCGGACCGCGTGCTCACGAGCGCGCACGTGGTCCTCGGCGTGGACGCCCCCACCGTGACGGACCGCGCCCGCGGCGTGCACGCGGCGCGGATCGGCCACCTGGACACGGCGCACGGCCTCGCCGGCCTGGCGGTCGGCGA
>NZ_JAGXJK010000650.1:0-228 GCF_019091605.1 Micrococcus sp. GbtcB5 | reverse complement strand
AGGCCCCGGCTCTGGGAGTGCGCGTAGATCCAGGCGAGCTCGGCGGGAGAGGAGGGGACAGCCTTGAAGGCGGCGGGGATGGCCCGGGCGATGTGCTCGGCCGTGCGCCCCAGAGCCTGGATCTCCGCCTCCGTGGGTCGCCAGGTGGGCAGGGCCAGCAGCTCGCGCAGCTTGCCGACGACGGAGCGGATCAGGGTCTGGAGGCGGTCGGTGATCGACTTAGACGGC
>NZ_JAGXJK010000065.1:0-1820 GCF_019091605.1 Micrococcus sp. GbtcB5 | reverse complement strand
CTTCCATCCTGCGGGAGAGGCCCACTCGTCTCATCTCAGCCCGGTACCCATGTCAAGAACCTCATGACCCACAACAAGTAGTCCGCATCCACGTTCCGGCTGTCCTTGATGGCGCTCCGATGTGGAATCTCCTCGGAGAGGTTCTCCTCGTCCGCGTTGTTTGCCGAAGCCACCACCTTTTCGAGGCCGGCCACCTCGGGCCGGAGTTCGCGCGCCCGTCGTCGCATCCTGCCCTGGCCGGTCCACTCATGGGTGCGTTCGGTGAAGGCGTCGAGTGGGTTCTCACACGCAGACAATCGGCGTGCTCGTTCGACGACGTTGGACGCCAGGATGTCCCGGAGCATCGTCATCTTGCCGGTTCCGGGGAGGCCGTTCACACCCATCAGACCTGGCCCGCCCGCCTCGACGACGTCGGCCCGCGCGGCGACATCAATGCGGGCGGCTTGCGGATGCCTCGTGTGCTCGTGGGCAGTCACATTCGAGGAACTCAGCGATGGCTGCTGTGCCTGGATGGCGCACTTGCCCTCCTCCCCGAGGCTCGGCGCGGGCAATCCATCCCCCGTCTGACCTTCGCCCTCCCCCCCGGACAACGACGTCCGTTCAGTTCCGGTTCAGTCCGAACCGGCGCGTCATCAAAGCCTCCTTGTAGTGCTTCTCCGCGGCGTCGATCTGGGCCTGCGGGGTATTGGAGCCGAACACGCGCAACAAGCTGAACGTGTACCGCTCCGGCTGGTCGGGGTCGAGCTCCAGGGCATCCCGGAGGGCGACGTTCCCGCCATGCCCGTCACGGGCGTAGGCCTCCCACCGTCCAAGCACACCACGCTCACCGTCGGCCTTGCCCACGTAGCACTGGCCCGCGGTCTCGTCGGCGATCAGGTAGATCCCGCGTACGGCCTCCAGGGCGGTGCGCCAGCCGGCATAGCGGGTCTCGGTCACCATTGACTGCAGGTCCCCGTAGCTGAGCAGCACGTGGTCGAAGCCGGGGAACGCCTCGGTGGTGGGGTCGGCGATCTCCAGGACGGGGAACCGCGCCGCCAGGGGGCCGCGCTTGGCCCAGTTCACGGGGTCTGCGGACCACTCCACCACCAGGCGCTCCTCGAGGGAGGCCAGCAGCGGCACCGGCGCAACGTCGTACTACCGGTACCGCTCCGTGCGCTCAGCCACGGCTTCCCCGCGGTTCTCGTACACGGCGGTGAGGCGAGAACGACGCCCGCCCTCCCCCATGAAGATCAGCCAGTGGCGGGCAGGCTCCTTCGGGAACTTCCCCGCGTGGTGCTGCTCCCGCGTGTAGGCGAGCACCCGCTCCGGCGTGGCTGCCGCCCGCGATGGCAGCCCCGACTCCTTGTAGGTGTGGCGGATGGCGAGGACGTCGTGCGGGTCGAGGCCAGCGGCGGCGAGGACCGCACCGAGGGAGAGGACGAAGGGCTCGAGAGTGGGTTCAAAGGGCCGCACGAGGCGCCGGTCCTCGGCCGGCCGGGACTCCGCCAGACTCTGTCTCTTCATGCCGGGATGGGCCATGTCTGACACACGAGCTCAGCCAGGCGGCGCCCGCGAGCGCGGATGTCCTCGTCCGTCCAACGCTCCGTGTGCTGCAGGATCTCCTTGTTGAGCAGCAGCAGACTGTGCTGATTGAGGAGACTCCATTTGCCCTCGCTCGGTCGCCCGCCCTCGCGAAGGCCCTCAGCCTTGTCGTCGGTCCACGGGCGGTTGGACAGCGACGAGTTCAACGACTGCGTGATCCCCGTCAGGTTGCCGAGGGTGTTGACAAGCCCGTCCCGCTCCGCCGCCTGGTCGTGGCCCAAGGGCAAGCTCGATCCGGG
>NZ_JAGXJK010000649.1:0-228 GCF_019091605.1 Micrococcus sp. GbtcB5 | reverse complement strand
TGTTGAAGGCGTTCCCGGCCATCCCGGTGCCCGGCACGAGGTCGCACGTGATCAGCGTGACCTTCGCGACGGCGCCCCCGGGCTCCCATGCCCAGCGGTGCGACGGATCCTGGGGGAGCGCCTCCTTCTCCACCGAGACCGCGTCCGCGTCCGCCTCGAAGGCGGCCTGCGTGCCGTCGTCGGATGTCACCACGACGACGGCACCCGCTCGCACGTCGCCCAGGTTCC
>NZ_JAGXJK010000648.1:0-228 GCF_019091605.1 Micrococcus sp. GbtcB5 | reverse complement strand
CGGGCCGGAGAGCAGGCGCCCCGCACGGGTGCCCCCGCCAACCTGCCCTTCGAGGCGGTCGACGCCTCGCAGTGGCGCCCGTCGGGGGCGACGGACGTCGTGGTGCCCAACGCGATGCTCCAGTGGATCCCGACGCACCGTCGCCTGATCCGGGGCTGGCTCGGGGACCTCACGCCGGGGGCGTGGTTCGCGGCGCAGATCCCGCGGCCCTACGAGCAGCCCTCCCAT
>NZ_JAGXJK010000647.1:0-228 GCF_019091605.1 Micrococcus sp. GbtcB5 | reverse complement strand
GCGCTCATGGGCACCCAGGCGATCAAGGGCGTGCAGGTCGGCGACGGGTGCGCCACGGCCGCCCGACGCGGCTCCGCCGCCCACGACGGGACCGCCCGCGGCGCGGACGGCCGCCCCCGGCGCACGAGCGACCGGGCCGGCGGCATCGAGGCCGGCATGTCGGCGGGTGAGCTGCTGCGCGTGGGCGCCGCGATGGAGCCGATCGCCACGGTGCCGCGCGCGCTGCCC
>NZ_JAGXJK010000646.1:0-228 GCF_019091605.1 Micrococcus sp. GbtcB5 | reverse complement strand
ACTCTCATAACGACTGGACCTACGAAACGGGGTCAGCCCAGTCCCATCCTTGGACTCCCACAGGATCTCGGCGTCCCGATGTGAGGATTCGCCCGAGAGCCGGCTTCAGAGTCATCGCAGGGCATCACCAGACCGGGCTGGAGCCTCGTCGACCAATATCAACCAGTGCCAACCGAAGAGCACTACATCGCTCACTCTGTTTCACGATGTGCACTACGGGGGATCCTC
>NZ_JAGXJK010000645.1:0-228 GCF_019091605.1 Micrococcus sp. GbtcB5 | reverse complement strand
GCGACCGCCAAGGGCACCGCCGGCGGCCTGCCGCTCTCCGGCGCCACCGGCCGCGCCGAGGTGATGGACTCCGTGCACCCGGGCGGCCACGGGGGCACCTACGGCGGCAACCCCGTCGCCACGGCGGCGGCGCTCGCCGTGTTCGAGGCCGTCGAGGAGGGCGGTCTCCTGGGGTAGGCCCGCCGGGTCGAGCAGGGCATCCGCGAGCACTTCGCGCAGAACGCCGAC
>NZ_JAGXJK010000644.1:0-228 GCF_019091605.1 Micrococcus sp. GbtcB5 | reverse complement strand
GGGCTCGGCGGCCGGGGCGCCGTCGTCGTGGACCTCCCGCTCGCCGATCCGGCGGGGTGCGCCGGTCGAGGACGCGGCCGCGAAGTCCTGATCCCCGCCGAAGGTCCACGCCCCGTACATGCCCAGGTGGACGTGGGGCACGTGGCCGCCGGAGACGTCGGCGAAGAAGTGCTTGCCGTGGGCCCGGGCGCGCTTCAGGACCTGGCCGTCCAGCAGGGCGGCCCCCTC
>NZ_JAGXJK010000643.1:0-229 GCF_019091605.1 Micrococcus sp. GbtcB5 | reverse complement strand
ATTTATATGCAAAGTAAAATAATATATAAATCAGATTTGATTTTCTATCATCCACAAAAAATTCAAAATTATGACCCTTTAGAACGGAATAGAGCATTTAATTATGGAAAAGGATATGGAAGATTAAGTTCTAAACATTTTTATCAGTATAAAAATAAAAGGGCTAGAATGAGATATTTAAAGTTTCAATATAGAAGCTTTTTGGGGGTAGGGCTAAATCTCATTTTAG
>NZ_JAGXJK010000642.1:0-229 GCF_019091605.1 Micrococcus sp. GbtcB5 | reverse complement strand
GGCGGCGGCCTCCCGGGCGCGGGCCGCGCCGGCCGGGGCGGCGGCCCCCGCGCCGCCGCCGCCGAGGAGGGCCGCGTAGAGAGCGGCGGGCAGGCCCAGGCGCCCGGCGCGGCCGCCCAGCCCGACGGTGACGGCGGTGCGTCCGCCGGCGGGCACCTCGGCGCTCAGGTAGGGGGACTCGGGCAGCGGCTCGGCGAACTCGGACTCGGTCCACGTCGTGGAGACGCCG
>NZ_JAGXJK010000641.1:0-229 GCF_019091605.1 Micrococcus sp. GbtcB5 | reverse complement strand
CCATCGAAAGGACCCCCGTGGCTGACCACGTGTTCGGCTTCCGCACCCAGGCGCGGCACGCGGGCGCCGTCCCGGACGCCGTCCACGGCTCCCGCGCGGTGCCGATCCCCCAGACCAGCTCCTTCGTGTTCGAGTCCGCCGAAGACGCCGCCAACCTCTCCGCGCTGCAGATGTACGGCAACATCTACTCGCGGATCGGCAACCCGACGGTCGCCGCGTTCGAGGAGCG
>NZ_JAGXJK010000640.1:0-229 GCF_019091605.1 Micrococcus sp. GbtcB5 | reverse complement strand
AGATCCCCTCCTTGGCCTCGATGCCCCCGCGGGCCAGCCCGTCGTGGGAGAACCCGTCCAGGACCAGGATCGCCGGCTTGCACGCGGGGCTGAACACGAGCTGGGGCCGGGCGAGTGCGCGGCCGAGCGCCATGGGCTCGGCGGTGGACAGGTGCTTGGGGATCAGCTCGCCGAGGAGCATCGGGAGCCGGGTCGCCTCGACCATCGCGACGGCGAGCGAGACGGTGCC
>NZ_JAGXJK010000064.1:0-1858 GCF_019091605.1 Micrococcus sp. GbtcB5 | reverse complement strand
GTCGCTTCCTCAAGGACAACCCGGACCTCGCCAACGAGATCGAGGAGCGCATCCTCACGAAGCTCGGCATCGGCGTGACCCCCATGATCCCCAAGTCACCCGCCATCTCGTGGCTCTCCGGTGCCGAGGCCATTCCCGAGGCGTCCCGCCAGCGTCTGTACCCGGTGCTCGTCTCGCTCCAGTCCCTTCTGGACACGGTCTCGCCGCGCAGCCGCTGGGCCGACCGCCTGTACCAGCTCCTGCATGACCGGCCCGAGATGAACCTCCACGGGATGGGCGTTCCGGTGGGCTGGTCCTCGGATCCGTTCTGGTCTCGTCACCTTCGATGAGCGCGGTCTGCGCAGGAGCCCTTCATCCCGGGGAGAGGGACGCGGCGCGCCGCCGTCATCGGGAGGGTCCGTCGGCTGGCGGCCATGAGGATCGAGATGGAGAGGTTCCCCGTCCGCGCCGGCAAGGAGGAGCGCGCCCGCGAATGGATAGCGTTCCTGCGGGAGAACCCCGAGGCGTTCCGCGAGACCCTGGAGCCCGAGCGGATGTACGTGGAGACGATCTTCTCCGAGACCGTCGGGACGCCCTGTATCTGTGGTGGTACACCCTCCAGGGCGAGGACGGCGCCGAGCTCAGCGACTCCACCCACTGGCTCGACGAGCGCCACGCCGCCTACTGGCGCGAGTGCATCGACCCCAACGAGCCCAGCCTGCTGCTCACCCCCGAGGTGCACATGAGCCCCGAGCGCGTCGAGGAGGCCATGCGGCCGCTGGGGGCGTGAGGCGGGCGCGCAGAACCCGGCTTACAGCCGGTTTATCTCCCCGGCATCATGACCCCATGACCCTCTCGCCCTTCACCGTGGTCGCTGGCACGTTCTACCGTGCCGTGGACGCCCGGTTCGTCGATAGCGCCCTTCGCGGCTCCCGCTCCGCCGGTCGGTACTCGCCACCGGACGCACTCACGCTCTACCTCAGCTCCTCACCGGAAGGAGTGGACGCGGCCATGGTTGCTCACACGGACGCGACCACCCCGCCGCCCGAGCTGCTGACCTTCGACGTCCACGCCGAACGGATCGTGGATCTGCGCGACGCCGAGGCACTCGCGGCCCTCGGCGTCGACCTCGCCGACGCCATGGCCCCGTGGAAGCCGGCCGCGGAGGTGGGGGAGGAGCCGTCGTCGTGGGCGGTCCGCCGCCGCCTGGAGGAGGCCGGCGCGCACGGGCTGATCGACCCGTCCCGCACGGCCCCCGGGCTGTGGCACCTGACCCTGTTCCGGTGGAACGAGGACGGCACACCCCGGGTGACGCGCACGTTGTGACGCGAACGGCTCCCCTCGGACGTTCAATCCCCGCGGCTACTCTGGCCCCATGTCCGCCATCTTCGACCACCTGCGTTCCGACGACGGCGAGCACGTCGGCTACATCGAGATGGTCGGTGACCTCTTCGTGCCGCACGACCTCCTCCACCGACGCCGAGGCGAGCCCATGGAACTGCACGAGGCTGAGGCTGTCCTCGACACGATCGGCTTGCGTGCGCTCGCTGAGGACTGGCTGCTCGACCCGGCCGACGGCATCGGCGAACCCGTGCGGGTGCGCATCCAGGAGGTGACGCGCACGCAGGTGACCATCGCACCCACGGTGGACGGCGCCGTCGGGGAGGTCGCCAAGAGCATCGACCCCGCCGCGAGCATCACCCTGACCCTGCCCGCGGAGCGCCTGCGCCCGGCGGGGTGAAAGGGGGCGCGAGAGGAGCTACGGGGCGTTTCGAGCACCAAAGATGCTCAAAGTTATGGCAAGCATGAGCGAACGATGGTTCATCGCTCCATAACTATGGATACTTATGGCATGGATCTTGGACCTCTCCTCGCCGCG
>NZ_JAGXJK010000639.1:0-229 GCF_019091605.1 Micrococcus sp. GbtcB5 | reverse complement strand
CCGCCCCCCCGCCACCCTGCGTGGGCAGAAACCGCACCCCCGCCCGCCGCGTGGGCAGCATCCGCAGGTTTTCGATCTCCGTGGGCAGAAGCGCCCCCTCTTCTGCCCACGGATGTTGCGTGGGCGGAACTCCTCGCAGTTGTGCCCACCGAGCCATGACGACGTCGTCCCGGCGGGTCAACCGGCCGCCGCCGCGTACTGCACAGCCGGCCCACCCCCCGCCCGCGGG
>NZ_JAGXJK010000638.1:0-229 GCF_019091605.1 Micrococcus sp. GbtcB5 | reverse complement strand
GGGGCGAGGCCCCCGCGCTGGGCGGCCGGGTGGTGGAGCTGGAGACGCGCACCGCCGCCCCGCACTGGGCCCTGGCCCGCGGCCGGGCCGCCGTGGCCCGCTACCACCCCATGACCCACGACCGGCTGACGGAGCTCTTCCCCCTGGCCGACGCGTCGCTCGCGGGCGTGGGCGCCGCCGGCGAGCGCGCCGCGGGGGTCGAGGTGTGGCAGCCGGCCCTCCTCTCCGG
>NZ_JAGXJK010000637.1:0-229 GCF_019091605.1 Micrococcus sp. GbtcB5 | reverse complement strand
CGTGCACCGGTACCGCGCCGCCGTCCGCGCGGCGTACCCGCCGGTGCCCGGTGCCACGGCCGCCGCCGGCGGCCCGGTCGCGATCTTCCCGGCCCGGCGCCTGTTCATGGCGGGGCAGAAGCCGGCCTGCCGCTGGGCCCGGGGCCGCCCGGGCGCACCGTCACCCGCCGCGCCCGGCCCCCTCCGCCAGGGGGGGGCGCCCGGCGCCCCGGGGCGCGGGGGCCCCGCG
>NZ_JAGXJK010000636.1:0-229 GCF_019091605.1 Micrococcus sp. GbtcB5 | reverse complement strand
GCGCTTCATGCGGCCGAGATAGCGCTCCTTGTCGCTGATGTAGCCGTGCTGGTGGGAATCGTTATCGACAGACATGGGCATGTCCTTACTTCTGGCGCTCCAGGACGGAACGCGTGCTAGCTTCGGGTGTAAGGTCGATGCGCCGCAGCAGCTGGGCGTTGAGCGCGACAACCACGGTGGAGGCTGACATCAGGATCGCGCCGATCGACATTGGCAGGACGAGTCCCAC
>NZ_JAGXJK010000635.1:0-229 GCF_019091605.1 Micrococcus sp. GbtcB5 | reverse complement strand
GTTCATTGCGTGACGGCAGAAGCTGATGACTGGTTTTCCAGTGGTTGATCTTCAGTCTGCACCTTCCCCTACGGGGGAACGTCAAGGGTTCTCTGAACGGACGACGGGCTGGGGGCCCTCGAGGTGGTCGGGGCCGGTCCAGGCGACGGCTGCGTGCGGCCCGGAGGCGGGCGAGGGCGTCCTGGCGTGGCAGGCGCTTTCCTCCTCTGACTCGTATGGCGATCGTGAC
>NZ_JAGXJK010000634.1:0-229 GCF_019091605.1 Micrococcus sp. GbtcB5 | reverse complement strand
CAGGTCCTCCTGCTGTTCATAACGATACATCTTTAACAAACTTATCCTCTCAAGTTGCTGAAAAAATGAATTTAAAAATCATCTCCCCTACCCCGTCAATGGCCGGAGAAGATTTTTCTTTTTACCAACAAGAAATACCTGGTTCATTTGTCTTTATGGGAACGAGTGGTACACACGAATGGCATCATCCAGCTTTTACAGTAGACGAGCGAGCTTTACCTATAAGTGC
>NZ_JAGXJK010000633.1:0-229 GCF_019091605.1 Micrococcus sp. GbtcB5 | reverse complement strand
CCCTGGTGGCCGGACGCGTCCGGGGAGCCCATACGCCGGCCGCGTCGGCGCGGCCGGCCGACGTCGTGCGGGACTGGCAGTCGGACGTGCTGGCGCTGAACCAGGAGGAGGGCGCGGGCAAGCGCACGCGCGCCCGCCTGGCGGCCGCCGGCGTGAACGGCGCGGCCGTGGCCCACATGATCATCTCGTTCGCCACCACCGGCGGACTCGCGGGCATCGAGGACGGCAT
>NZ_JAGXJK010000632.1:0-229 GCF_019091605.1 Micrococcus sp. GbtcB5 | reverse complement strand
ATCTCGCCCTGCGGCACGCTCGCCGCGGACGGCGCCACGGCGCTGTTCCGGTCCAGGGTGGAGATGATCCCGTCGGTCACGGTGTTCGGCTGGCCCAGGGGGGCGCCGATGGCGACGGCCTCGTCCCCGGCCTTCAAATCCCCGGACCGGCCGATCTGGATGGGGGTGTGGTCCGGGGCGTCGGTCTTGATGTCGGCCAGGTCGGACAGCGGGTCGGTGCCCCCGGCGG
>NZ_JAGXJK010000631.1:0-229 GCF_019091605.1 Micrococcus sp. GbtcB5 | reverse complement strand
CCCACCCTCGATGAGGGCATCGGGGCCTACTACCAGGGCCTCGGAGGGGTGCTGGACAGCGGCCTGAACCCGGAGGCACGGGTCTACGTGGCCAAGGTGCGCGCCGCGATGGCGATGTTCTGATCCGCCGGCGGCGGGCCGCCCCGGGGGGTCCGCCGCCTGTCCTACCCTGGGACGATGAGCAGCGCACGCCGCGGCCCCCCCGTGGGGGGCGTCGTCGACGGCCGCT
>NZ_JAGXJK010000630.1:0-229 GCF_019091605.1 Micrococcus sp. GbtcB5 | reverse complement strand
CATGTACGGCCCCGACGGGCTCAACTTCTCCACTCGGCGAAAGGTCGACTCCTCTCGTTGGCCCGAGGCCAGCGAGTCCCAAGCCGACCTCGGGTTCCCCTCCCACTGAGCCGTCGGCTCACTGACAACCTCGTGAGATGAACACTCCATGAACATCGGATTCCTGGGCATCATCCTCTCCTTGCTCCTCCTCATCACCATGGCCTACCGGGGGACCTCGGTGGTCATC
>NZ_JAGXJK010000063.1:0-1889 GCF_019091605.1 Micrococcus sp. GbtcB5 | reverse complement strand
GTCAGAGAGCATCTGGAACCGGGACATGTCCCCAGGGTCTCAGCTGACTCGTGCATCTATTCTCAGACACGCCCTAGATACCACCGTCGACTTCTTCCCGGCTGCCGAAGAGACGTTTGCAGTCGTAGCCGCGGCGAGGACGCTCGTGCACTTGCCCGACAACGCTAACGGGAACCATCCAGCGCGCTTTGCTTCAGACTCTGGAACTCCGCCTCGGAGATAGTTCCGCTGTCGAGTAGCTGCTTGGCTTGCGCGATCTCAGACGCAGGTCCCCCAGCAACAGTCCGGATGTAGTCGTCCGCCGCTGCTTTGGTCTCTCGTGCCTGTCGCTCGGCTCGATCGCCCATCCCACGACCGCGGAAGATCAGGTAAACGAGCGCCGTGAGGAACGGAATAAAGATGAGGAAAAGCAGCCAGATCGCCTTGTAGACGCCGCTGAGTTCGCGGTCCCGGAAGAGATCACTGATGATTGAGAACAGTGCGATGAGGTAGGCGACGAACACAAAGATGGTGAAGAACCACCAGATCGCATCCCAGATCGTGCTCCAGAAGTCCATGTTCCTGACCTCACCTTCCGGCCCGGTTGGGGGCCAAGCCTAGAGTTTCGTGTGAACCCAGGGTAGCAAGCGGCAAGCGGCCCCTGCCTACCTCAGCCAGAGCTGGGCGCGCCGCAAAAGTGCTAACGAAAGTGCTAAGCAACCTGCAGGTCGAGGTATCGCGGTGGAGTCATCCACAGGGCACATGCCGTAGATCGTTGATTTCATGCGGCAGAACGCCCTTCCAAGATTCGCGGCGCGAGGGGGTCGAGGTCAGTTCAAGTCCCCCCTCGCGCACTGCGGGCCGTTTGCAAGACGGCCAGGGAACGGTTTGTACGTTCCACAGGGGAAGCCCCCGGGAGACTCGGACGAGTCTCCCGGGGGCTTCTTCACGCACAGGATTGGCCTCCCGGGCGACGCCGCGGGCGTCCCGAGGGCCTGGCGGACTCGTCTGGGCATGGAAAGACCCCCGCGGGCCTGCGCCTGGGAAGGCTCCCGCGGGGGTCTGGATGTGTCCACGTGGTCCCGTGGGGGCGGCTCTAGGTTAGGCGGCCTCCCGCCTCTCAGGTGGCAAGCCCCCTGGTGATGTGTACGCGGGCCCGTACTCGTCGGCGCGGGTGAACCCGGCCGTGCGCTCATGGCGGCGGGCGCGCTTGACCGGGGCCGTGGCGAAAGACCAAAGCGTGTCGCCCCAGTCGTTAGAACGACGCCCGGCCTACTCTCGGAAGGTCGCCACCATCGACACCTACTGGCACACACGCGAAGGCATCCACCCTTATGTCCAGCCTCTCTGACCTCCTCGGCCAGGTCCGCGCCACGAACCCAGACCTCGCGGCCAACCTCGAACGCGAGATCAAGAACCGCACCCGGCGTCAGCGCCAGTTCGGACTCGTGTTCGAGGGGCACCGCCCCGAGGCCGTGGAACTGCCCTCTCGGCCCGTCCGCAAGGGGGACAAGGTCCGCATACTCCCGCCCCGCGGGGAGACCAAGAAAGGTGACCAGACCCTCTGGCACGTCGACCACATCGACCGCACTACCGGCACCGCCCGCCTGACCGCCGTCGACGGCGAGCAGGAGGCCCAGGCGGCCATTTCCGATCTCGTCGTCGTCGCTGAGTTCCGCGATCACATGTACCCCGGCCTCGTCGAGACCGGCCGAGTCGAGAACGGCGGTGGCAAGCCCTTCCATACGGTCATCAACGCCGAGAACTTCCACGCTCTCGAGATGCTCACTTACACCCACCATCACAAGGTGGACTGCTGTCGCGCGTCAGACTTAGGGCATGTCTGACAATCGTTTTGACCATGCGAGCACAGCATTCAGGACCACAGCGGCCCTGTAGATGATCGCGTA
>NZ_JAGXJK010000629.1:0-229 GCF_019091605.1 Micrococcus sp. GbtcB5 | reverse complement strand
CCCCGGCTCCCCACGGCGCGGCCGGCCCCCGGCCCCACGGGGCCACCCCGCCGCCGCGCGGGCCCGGGACGGCGCGCGCCCGCGCCCCGACGGGGGGCGGCGCCACGCCGGGGCGTCCTCCTGGCCGCAGGGCTGGCCACCGCGCTGGCCGTGGGCGGTGGCCCCGTGGGGCTGTGGTGGCCGGCGGCTCCGGGCTCGGCAGCGGAGGGGGCGCCGGAGCCGGCGGGCG
>NZ_JAGXJK010000628.1:0-229 GCF_019091605.1 Micrococcus sp. GbtcB5 | reverse complement strand
GCCTCGCAGGACGTGGAGACCTCGATCATCGTGGCCACGCAGGCCTACGGGATCCACGAGACCGAGGTGGTACTGACCAACCAGACCATCTCCCTGAACTACGCGCCCGACTCCTCACGCGGCGAGGCCCCGTTCACCCTCCAGCGGGTGGTCCGCACGGCCTCGGTGAACTTCGAGGGGCTCGTGGCCGTCCACCGGCTCGTCGAGGAGATCGCCGCGGGCGAGGTGG
>NZ_JAGXJK010000627.1:0-229 GCF_019091605.1 Micrococcus sp. GbtcB5 | reverse complement strand
ACGAGGCCGTCGCGGTTGGCCTGGGCCTCGAAGTGGTTGCGGGCGTCGGCCAGCGGCAGACCGGTCCCCTCGGCGAGCAGCTCGACCACGCGGGCGGAGAAGCCCTTCGGGGTGTTGATGCCGGTGCCCACGGCGGTGCCGCCGAGCGGGACCTCGGCCCCGCGGGGCAGCGCGGACTGGATGCGCTCGATGCCGTAGCGGACCTGCGCGGCGTAGCCGCCGAACTCCT
>NZ_JAGXJK010000626.1:0-229 GCF_019091605.1 Micrococcus sp. GbtcB5 | reverse complement strand
CGAGGGCAAGGCCGAGGCGGTGCGGCAGCTCGTGGAGGGCCCCGTGAGCGCCCGCTGGCCGGACACCGCCCTGCAGCTGCACCCGCACGTGACCGTCCTCGTGGACGACGCCGCCGCCGGGCGGCTCGGGCTCGCGGGGGACTACCGCCACATGTGGGAGGCCAAGCCGCGCTGGCCGGGCCTCTGAGCGGCACCCGTCCGCCGATCCACCCACCCCAGGCGGGCGGCG
>NZ_JAGXJK010000625.1:0-229 GCF_019091605.1 Micrococcus sp. GbtcB5 | reverse complement strand
CTGGATCTGGGACTTCTCGTTCTGCATGGAGACGACGATCCCCGTGGGCAGATGCGTCAGTCGCACCGCGGTGTCGGTCGTGTTGACGGACTGGCCGCCCGGCCCGGAGGAGCGGAAGACGTCCACTTTGAGGTCGTTCGGATCGTGGTGGACCTCGTCCGGGGCGTCCACCTCGGGCAGCACGAGCACGCCGGCGGCCGAGGTGTGGGTGCGGCCCTGGGACTCGGTG
>NZ_JAGXJK010000624.1:0-229 GCF_019091605.1 Micrococcus sp. GbtcB5 | reverse complement strand
AAGTACCCGTCTGCAGCCGCGACCTGGGCGAACTCCTGGGAGCGGCTCATCCCGTTCCTGCAGTTCCCTCCCATGCTCCGCAAGGTCATCTACACGACCAACAGCATCGAGTCGCTGAACTTCCAGCTTCGGAAGGTGACCAAGAACCGCGGCCACTTCCCCTCGACCGAGGCGGCGGTGAAGCTGCTCTGGCTGGCGAGCAGCAACATCGAAGACAAACGCGCCGCCG
>NZ_JAGXJK010000623.1:0-229 GCF_019091605.1 Micrococcus sp. GbtcB5 | reverse complement strand
GGCCGCGACCGCGACCCCCGCCGCACAGGGCACCGCCTCGGCCGTGAAGGACAAGCCGGTCGTGTTCATGGCGGCCACCGATCCCAAGGGCGCTGAGCTCGTGGCCTCGGACGAGGCCCCGGGCGGCAACGTCACCGGTGTCGCGGACCGCAACCCGGTCAAGGAGCAGCTGCAGCTGCTCAAGGTCGTGAAGCCGGACGGCACGGCCGTCCGCATCGTCTACAACCCC
>NZ_JAGXJK010000622.1:0-229 GCF_019091605.1 Micrococcus sp. GbtcB5 | reverse complement strand
GGGTCGGACCTGCATCTGTACGAGGTCCTGGGGCCGTTCATGGACGCGGGGGACGTGATCGGTCACGTGCCGATGGGCATCGTCCGCGAGGTCGGGTCCGAGGTCACCCACATCCGGCCCGGTGACCGGGTGGTCGGGCCCTTCACCATCTCCTGCGGGCGGTGCTGGATGTGTCAGCGCGGGCTGCAGTCCCAGTGCGAGGCCACCCTGGTGCGGGAGCTGGGCTCCG
>NZ_JAGXJK010000621.1:0-230 GCF_019091605.1 Micrococcus sp. GbtcB5 | reverse complement strand
CGGCCCGCGGTCTGCGGGGCCAGGTCTGGCCCCGCCGGCCGGCCCCGCCCCCGCGGCCGGAGGCGGTGGCCCGGGTCCCCTCGCCCACGGACGAGCCGCGCGCGCTCGCGTGGGCGCTGAAGGCGCACGGCTGCCGATTCGTGTGGCCGATCACGTCCCTCGCCCTGCTGGAGGTCACCGGGACTGTGGACCCCCCCCTCCTCGGCTCGTGTCTTAGAGGGGTGTCCGTG
>NZ_JAGXJK010000620.1:0-230 GCF_019091605.1 Micrococcus sp. GbtcB5 | reverse complement strand
GTGCTTGAAAAGGATGGCAGGGGACCATGGCATGAAGTTGGACACTTTCATCAGCAAGAACCTTGGAAGTGGTCTAAAGTTAGCGAAGTCACAGTAAATATTTACTCATTAGCTGTTCAAAAGGCGTTAGGGAATCAATTAGAAATGGATGAGCACTATAAAAATTCATTTGAGTATTTAGAGAGACCTAAAACAGAAAGGGTCATTGATGACATTAATCCCCTTACAAT
>NZ_JAGXJK010000062.1:0-1941 GCF_019091605.1 Micrococcus sp. GbtcB5 | reverse complement strand
AGACGGCGCGGTGCCCGCGGCGGGCGCCCCGTCAGCCTCGACGCGGACGCCTACAAGGGCCGCAATGTCATCGAGCGTCAGTACGCTCACCTGAAGCAGTGGCGGGGTCTGGCGACCCGGTATGACAAGTACGCGATCGTCTACCGGTCCGCTGTGGTGCTGAATGCTGTGCTCGCATGGTCAAAACGATTGTCAGACATGCCCTAGGTGTACTGGCCGGCGGCGCGTTGGGCTCCAGCGTCGACCCCGGGCGGGCACCGGCCGGGTAGCAGGTGATGGCGTTGCTCTCCCTCGCCATCGCCGTGACCCTCACTCGTCTGGCGCGCCGCCCCGGCAACTCACCCACGCGCACAATCGGTCGTTTGTGGCGAGGGACCCCGCCATGCGCCGTGCGCGCCACATCCGACCCTGTCCGCCCGCCACATGACTCGCCACAACCGACCCGCCAGAGCGGCAGCCGCCCGTACGTTTCTGGCGGGCCCTGGGGCGCGCGGGAGCGCCCACCGGGACACCCAGATTTCACGCCGACCGGATCCCGCCTGATATGCGAAGAGTTCACCGCGCGTCGTGTGAACTCTTCGCTGCATCTCGACAGCGGCGGCAGCGAGCACCGCGCCGAGCAGACCGGCCACGACCGCCCGGACGCCGGCGTCGTCGATCGCGTTCAGCACCAGCCCCGGAATGACCGCGGCCCCCATCAGCAGCATCACCCACGCGGTGGAGCCGGCTCCGGCGTCAAACACGTTGCGGCGAGCCTGCTCCGCCTCGACCCGGTGATGCACCCCTCGCAAGGCGAGCATCGCCCCGAGGGCCGTGACGGCCACCAGCGTCAAACCCCACCCCAGTCCCAGATCCTGCCGCAGCCCCGCGAACACACCAGCCGAACCCACCAGGGGAGGTGCCACACCGATGCGCCACCGCCACTCACGCTCATTCCCCACCCGGCTCACAGCCCCCTGCTGGCACACGGCCCTCGGCGGTGGAGCGGCAGATCATGCGGTCGTGGCCGCCGGGATCACTCCTGCGTAAGGGGCGAATGGAACTCCGAGGCGAGCATCGCGTAGGTGGCGCCATCCACCCAGCCGCGCGTGAGATGCAGAGACTCCTCCTTGAACGTGCCCTCGTGACGCATCCCCACCTTCTCCATGATGCGCAGGCTCGGAGCGTTGTCCGCGAAGGCATGAGCCTCCACGCGCCGCACACCCAGATCGTCGAACGCGAAGCCCAGCAGGGCTCGCGCAAGCTCGGTGCCATAGCCCTGCCCGGCCTGGCGCGGATCGATCGTCCAGCCGAGCTCGGCCTGGGCGTCCCGGGCTTCCTCCCGCGGGCCGCCCTGACTCCACGCGTCCTGCACCGCGACCTTCCCGACACCGACGATGACGTCTCCGGCCCGCACGGTGAGACGGTCCCCCGCCCCGAGGTAGGACTCGCGCAGCGCGTTCTCACTCTCCGGGCGGCCGGAGGTCCACGACCACACCTGCTCACGACGGCAGAAGCTCCACACGGCGGGTGCATCGAGACCCCGGAACGGGGTGAGGGTCAGCCGGCGGGCTCGCAGCGGGAAGCAGACGCCTCGACTCGCGGCGAGCTCCAGGAGAGGGGTGGCCATGACAGACAGGGTACGAACAAAAGTTCTCGAGTCAGCCCCCGGACAGACCAGTGCCCGCACCCTGCGTCGATGTCAGATCCACGCGGCCTCTCAGGGCCCGTTGACCTCGGGCAGATCCCGCCACGGAGTCCCGCACCTGCACTGGCAGATGATCGCTTCGACCATCGTGCGGACATCCGAGAAGGGTCGACCCTGCCGGCCCGTGCGGTCTGGAGCAGCGGGGCGATCAGCTCCGATCGGGCGTCGGAGACGACGTGTGTAAGCGGCCATGAAAAGCTGCCCATAGGTGGCCAGGGAATGACCCGCTGACGGCCATGAGGACTGCCCAGTGA
>NZ_JAGXJK010000619.1:0-230 GCF_019091605.1 Micrococcus sp. GbtcB5 | reverse complement strand
GCCATCGAAGGCATCCGGCGACTGTTCGAGCCGCCGGAGGTGCCCGCAAGCGAACTGCTGATATTCGGCATCAACGGCCTGGTCGCGAACATCATCGCCATCACCATCCTCGCCTCCAGCCGCGGCTCGAACTTCAACATGCGTGCCGCGTTCCTCGAAGTTCTCAATGATGCCCTCGGGTCGCTCGGAGTGGTCATCGCGGCGATCGTCATCGCCACGACCGGGTTCAT
>NZ_JAGXJK010000618.1:0-230 GCF_019091605.1 Micrococcus sp. GbtcB5 | reverse complement strand
GCCTGGACAGCAATGATCCTGATGCAGTCATAGACGGCTAGAGCCGACCTTGCACGGGTCGTTGAGGATCGCGCGACGATCGGCGTGTAGGAAGAACTCACCGGCAGGGACGTCATGGCATGTCCTTACCTACGCACCGTGGTGCGCTTGGCTCGCGCGACGATCTGCGTCACCGTCCAGAGCGCGACCGCGAGCAGCGCGAACACCGCGCTGGCCAGCAGCGGCCCGCG
>NZ_JAGXJK010000617.1:0-230 GCF_019091605.1 Micrococcus sp. GbtcB5 | reverse complement strand
CGGCGTCGACGCCTACAACCCCATCCTCAACACGGCCTATTCCCGCTACGAGTCCAACAAAAACTCCCACACCTACGAGCAGCGCGTGGCCACCGTGCAGCGGGCCGGCGCCGCCGGCCTGTCCTCCTGCAGTGGCCTGTTCGCGGCGATGGGGGGGGCGCACGGGCCGCTCGTCGCGGCCGCCCTCGCGCTCCGCGCGCTGGACTCCGTCTCCCTCCCCGTCCCCCCCC
>NZ_JAGXJK010000616.1:0-230 GCF_019091605.1 Micrococcus sp. GbtcB5 | reverse complement strand
GCTCACGCTCTTGAGGCTACCCGCTGGGTTGGACGTCGGTCCGCGCGCGCGGTCGAACGGGGCCGTCAGCAGGCGGTCGACGCCCTCGTGCGGCCCCGCGCGGAACGGGCCGACGCGCACGTCGGCCCGCCACTGCAG
Source organism: Micrococcus sp. GbtcB5 (assembly GCF_019091605.1). Taxonomy (NCBI): domain Bacteria; kingdom Bacillati; phylum Actinomycetota; class Actinomycetes; order Micrococcales; family Micrococcaceae; genus Micrococcus; species Micrococcus sp. GbtcB5. The sequence goes on along the minus strand of NZ_JAGXJK010000616.1, from coordinate 92 downwards.
CGGCAGCAGCAGCGCGCCGGCGACCAGCTCGGCCGGGGTGAACCACGTGTCGTCCGCGCCGGTGGCCTTGCGCCTCTGCCCGGGGCCGAGGC
>NZ_JAGXJK010000615.1:0-230 GCF_019091605.1 Micrococcus sp. GbtcB5 | reverse complement strand
GGTCCAGGGCCTCGCGGGTGCCCCCGGCCGTGATCACCACGGTGCGACCAGCCATCGGGCCGGGCGCGGGCTCGGCATCGGACCCGGACGCGGTGGCCCGGGGACGGCGCGGGGCGCCCGCGGCCGCGGCGGCCTGGGCACGCTCCCAGATCTCGGCGGGCTCGGGCAGACGTTCGGTGCCGGGGTCGGCCCCCGGGGGGGGGGCCACGGCGGGGGCCACGCCCGCGCCG
>NZ_JAGXJK010000614.1:0-230 GCF_019091605.1 Micrococcus sp. GbtcB5 | reverse complement strand
ACCAACGCCGACGCCGTCGTGGGCGGCGTCTCGGACGTGCTGGCCCTTGCCGTCGGCGTCACCGGAGCGCTCTCGCCCCTGTCGACCTCCGCCGCCGGCACCGGGGCCGTAGGCATCGGCCGGGTGGGCGACCTGCCCGAGGAGACCGGTCTGGCCGCCTTCGCCCGCCCCGTGCACTCGGCGGGGCCCGCCACCGCCGGCGGCGTGCGCGTGGCGGGCGACCCCGCCCA
>NZ_JAGXJK010000613.1:0-230 GCF_019091605.1 Micrococcus sp. GbtcB5 | reverse complement strand
GCTACGATCCGTCTTTGCCCGAGTTTCGACGCCGCCCTCGGCGCGTACTACCTGATCATGCCCTGGGAGGCCACCTCCAACCTGGCCCGCTCCGACGGCGCCCGCTACGGCCACCGCGTGGTGCCCGACGGCGGCGGCACCAACGAGCAGGTCATGGGCGCCACCCGCGCCGCCGGCTACGGCGCCGAGGACAAGCGCCGCATCATCCTGGGCACCTACGCGCTGTCCGC
>NZ_JAGXJK010000612.1:0-230 GCF_019091605.1 Micrococcus sp. GbtcB5 | reverse complement strand
CGGTCGCCGTAGGAGTACACGGCCTGGGACATCGTGGTGTACGCGGCCACATCCGTCAGCAGGCGGGTGACCTCGGTGACCACGACCTCCTCGGCCGTGCCGATCAGACGCACGGTGCCGGCGGTCACGGCCTCGGGTCGCTCGGTGTTCTCGCGCATCACGAGGACGGGGTTGCCCACGGGCGGGGCCTCCTCCTGGACGCCGCCGGAGTCCGTCAGCACGACAGTGGC
>NZ_JAGXJK010000611.1:0-230 GCF_019091605.1 Micrococcus sp. GbtcB5 | reverse complement strand
GACCGAGTGGGCGCCGGGGTCCGCGCCCGCTTTCCCGTCCGCCACGGTCCCGGTCAGCCGCACGGTGCCGGCGCCGGCCGGGGCGTCGACGGTCAGCCGGCACCCCAGCAGCGCCGCGGCGAGCGCGGGCGAGGGGCCGACGAAGGCGGCGGCGAGACGCCCCGGGGTCACGGCAGCGGCCCCGCGGCGGGCCCCTCCTTGGTGTCGATCAAGCGGACGGGCGGCACGTG
>NZ_JAGXJK010000610.1:0-230 GCF_019091605.1 Micrococcus sp. GbtcB5 | reverse complement strand
CCCCGAGAGGCAGGCGACCCAGGTAGGGAGGGACACCCCCTTCGTCGTGCCCCGAGGATGAGGGCCGCCCGGGTCACGGGAAATCGCGGATTCTCGCGGTACAGGGGGCGATTCGCCCGCGGAGAGATGGTACGTTCACTACTGGCAGCCCGGTCCCAACGGCCCGGGATCCGTAACCGACGTCTCACAGGGAGGACCGAGGGCTATGAACTGCAAGGAACTCGTCGCCA
>NZ_JAGXJK010000061.1:0-1946 GCF_019091605.1 Micrococcus sp. GbtcB5 | reverse complement strand
GGATGCGGATGGGCTACTTCGCCCAGATCGCAAACATGCCCGAGGCGACCAAGCTCTACGACACCGTCGTGGCCTGGTGGGACGCGATCGAAGTCCTGATCGTCACCGGCGCGACCACCGCCCGCGTCGAGGCAGCGAACACCGGCATCAAGAACATCAAACGCACCGGCCGCGGATTCCGCAACGCCGAGAACTACCGGACCCGTATCCTGCTGACCAGCGCCGCGAGAACCGTAGCGTGAATACCCGCCACTGCAGGGTCATTCACCACGAACCGCGAAGAGCCCCTTTAACTTTGCACCGGGCATCCGGCACAGTCACCGCCGGGCCCTCCTTTGGGTCGGCTAAGCTCGCGGCCATGGGAGAACGAGCGACGGGACAGCGACCGAGCGCCCCGCCGTCCCTGGACCTCGAGGTCCGCGTCCGCCTCGCGCACGCCCGCATCGCGCATCTGCTGGACCGGGCCGGCATCCGGGGCCTGCACCTCAAGGGCTACGCCACCGAGCCCGGCGTCTACCCCGATCACCGCCGCAGTTCGGACGTGGACCTGCTGGTCCATCTGGCCGATGCCGCCGCCGTCATCGAGCTCCTGCGCGCCCACGGCTGGGAACCGGTCGCTGACTTCTCGGAAGGGTCGATCTTCCAGCACGCGGCCACGCTCTGGCACGACCAGCTGGGGTATGTGGACGTGCATCGGCTCTTCCCCGGCCTCGGCGCGTCCCCCGAGGCGGCCTTCGACGCCCTGTGGAGCGAGCACGCCCACCTCGTGATCGCCGGCCGGCCCGTCCCGGTGCCGAGCCCGCGCCACCAGCGGCTCGTCGTGATCGTCCACGCGGCCCGCGACCCGTTCCGCGGTGGCCTCGACGTCCGGCACATTCGGGAGTCCCTCACCGCCGAGAGCTGGGCCGCCCTGCGCGAGGAAGCCCACCGGCTGGACGCGGGCGCGGCCTGGCACGTCGCCACGGGCGAGGCCGCCGACGGCGTCGACACCCGGCAGCTGGCCCTCTTCGCGGCGCTGCACGAGAGCCAGAGCGGTCTTGAACTGTTCCGCACCCGGTGGCGGTCGGCCGCCACGGCGCGGGAGCGGGCCGTCCTCGTGGCCCGCACGATCCCGGTGAACCGCCCCCATCTGCAGATGCGCCTGGGCCGGCCTGTCACCCGTGCGGACCTGTGGCGCGAGCAGCGCGCCCGGCTCGGCGCACTCGCCGGCTGGGCCTGGAGGAAGGCGGTGCGCCGTGACCGTTGAGACCACCGAGGGCTGGGCGCTCGCCCCCGACATCGCGTGGGCCCGCACCGCCGGCGGCCAGGCCGCCGTCATGACGCTCGAGGCCGGTCAGCCGCTGCTGTTGAGCGCCTCGGGCGACGTGATCTGGGACGTCCTCGTGGGCGGCCGCACCCCGGATGACGACCTGGTCGCGGATCCGCCGACGCCGCTGTCGACGACGGACGTCACGGTCCAGGTCGCGGAGGCGTTCGGCCTCGCCCCCGCCGACGTCGCGGCCGACGTCCACGCCTTCCTCGAGATGCTCGAGGCGCACGGCGTCCTCGACCGCGTGACCTCGGCCTGCCCCGCCTCGATGTCTGCCCCTGAAGGATCGCCCTCGTGAGCCCTGCCCCGCCTCCCGCCCACACCCACGCCCGCTTCATGGAGCTGGACGGGCTGCGCGGTCTCGCCGCGCTCGGTGTCGTGCTGGCCCACTACATCACCCTCGCGAACACGTTCTTCCCCCATCTGCGCCAGGCCCCGGTCGACCTGAGCCCGCTCACCCTCGGCGTCCACCTGTTCTTCCTCATCTCGGGCTTCGTCATCTTCATGACCGTCCGGCGCGTGGGCTCCGCACGGGAGTTCCTGACCGCGCGCGCCATCCGCCTGTTCCCCCCCGTTCTGGGTGGCCCTGCTCCTCACCAGCGCGATCGGCTACCTCTCCCACGAGGCCTGGCTGAAG
>NZ_JAGXJK010000609.1:0-230 GCF_019091605.1 Micrococcus sp. GbtcB5 | reverse complement strand
CCGTCGTGAACACCGGCCCCCGCATCTCGGTGCGGGTCGGCGACGCCGTGAAGGGCCACATCTTCAGCGTGCTCGGCGAGACCCTGGAGACGCCGACCTCGCAGCTGCAGGCCGAGGACCGCTGGCCGACCCACCGCCCGGCCCCGAACTTCGCGTCCCGCGAGGGCCCCACCGAGATGCTGGAGACCGGCATCAAGGTCATCGCCCTGCTGACCCCCTTCATCAAGGGC
>NZ_JAGXJK010000608.1:0-230 GCF_019091605.1 Micrococcus sp. GbtcB5 | reverse complement strand
CGCCCTGGCCGGCGACCTCAGGATCCAGCAGGACCAGCACGTCCCAGCCCTCACACGGGGTGGCGACGCCCCAGTCCCGCCCCTCCCGGACGACGGCGGTGAACGGCTCGGCGGCCGCGTGCCAGCGGGCCTCGACCTCGGTGGGGGGGATGGACATGGTGCCCTCGTCAGGGTCGCGGGGGTCCCGGGGCCGCGGCGGGGGCCGGCGGTGCCGGGCTCGGCCTGTTCCG
>NZ_JAGXJK010000607.1:0-230 GCF_019091605.1 Micrococcus sp. GbtcB5 | reverse complement strand
CCCGGCCGTAGGCACGGGCGCGGACCCAGAGCGCGCGGTCCTCGTCCGACACCTCCCCGAACGCGACCAGGTAATCGACGTCCAGGGGCGTGACGTCGTCGTAGATCGGCTTCTGCAGGCTGGTCACTTCGACCCCTGCGTCCGTTCGGCGCGCAGGGCGTGCTTGAGCAGCTTGCCCGACTGGTTCCGCGGCAGCGCCGCCTCGGAGTCCACGCTCCTGGGCACCTTGA
>NZ_JAGXJK010000606.1:0-230 GCF_019091605.1 Micrococcus sp. GbtcB5 | reverse complement strand
CCGGTTGGCCTCTCCCTGGGCGGGGCGGGAGATGATCAGCGGGGTGCGGGCCACGACGATGAGGATCGAGTCCACCTCGTCGACGATCGCGTAGTGGTGCTCACGCAGCACGAGCTCGTCGAGGGACCAGGCCATGTTGTCCCGGAGGGAGGCGAAGCCGAGCTCGGTGATCGGGCCGTAGGGGGTGTCCGCGGCGTACTGCCCGCGGCGTACGGCCGGGGGCTCGCCCG
>NZ_JAGXJK010000605.1:0-230 GCF_019091605.1 Micrococcus sp. GbtcB5 | reverse complement strand
GGCGGGGCGACGTCGGATGAGGCTCATGCCCTCAGACTCCGAGGCGAAGGTGGACGAACGGTGGGAGCTTGCCGGGTCGACGCCGTCCCCCGGCGCGGGTGGCCGAGGGACGTCGACGCGGGCGGTGCCGGATCAGCGGCGGCGGCCGCGCTTCTCGCGCACGCGCACGCCGATGTCGCGGGGCGGGCCCTCGGACCCGAACGTCTCGCGCAGGCGGCGCACGGTGGACC
>NZ_JAGXJK010000604.1:0-230 GCF_019091605.1 Micrococcus sp. GbtcB5 | reverse complement strand
CTCCGAGCAGGCCGTGTTCCACGAGATCGTTCAGGACAAGATCGTCCGCGTGCGCGGCAGGGACATCACCGTGGTGCCGACCGCCAAGAACGACGTCGAGGGCCGCGCGCTGCTGAAGGCGCTGGGCTTCCCGTTCAAGACCGACCAGTCAGACCTCCACGCCACAGGTCCTCCACCGGTGAACCGGTGGCGGAAGCCACGGCGAGGAAGGGCGTGAAGCCCACCCGACC
>NZ_JAGXJK010000603.1:0-230 GCF_019091605.1 Micrococcus sp. GbtcB5 | reverse complement strand
CGCGGCGGTGCAGGCCGGCGTGCACGCCGGCGAGCGCAAGGCCGTGCCCCTGATCGCCGTGACCCCGCTGACGCTGGGCGTCGAGACCAAGGGCGGCGTGATGGCCAAGCTCAACGAGCGCAACACGGCCATCCCGACCAAGCGCTCCGAGACGTACCCCACGGCCGAGGACATCCTGCCCTCCGTGTCCATCCAGGTCTTCCAGGGCGAGCGCGAGTTCACCCGGGACA
>NZ_JAGXJK010000602.1:0-230 GCF_019091605.1 Micrococcus sp. GbtcB5 | reverse complement strand
AGCCGACCCGGCCCCTCGGCCAGGAGGGGGCGGCCCCCGACCGCGGCGGTGACGAGGTGGGCGGCGGTGCGGGCGGGGCCGTCGAGGTAGCCGACCGCCACCATGGGCCCGGCCAGGCGCACGCGCGGCGTGGCGTCGGGGACGTCCGGGGCCACCGCGACGGCGACGCCGGGCAGCGGCACGCCGACGTAGACGCAGCCGCCGCACGTCTCGGCCATGCCGTAGGTGGC
>NZ_JAGXJK010000601.1:0-230 GCF_019091605.1 Micrococcus sp. GbtcB5 | reverse complement strand
GCTGGACCGCCCCGAGGCCTCGGCCCACAGCCACTCGGACCAGCAGCCGAAGCCCTCGTGCAGCCACAGGTCGGACCAGCGGCCCAGGGTCACGGCGTTGCCGAACCACTGGAGGGACATCTCGTGGGCGATCAGCCGCTCGGACTCCCACGAGCCGTCCAGGTGGTAGGTGCCGAACAGCGACATGCTCGCGGCCTCGAGCGGGATCTCGAGCTCCTCGTCGGCCTCGA
>NZ_JAGXJK010000600.1:0-230 GCF_019091605.1 Micrococcus sp. GbtcB5 | reverse complement strand
CATGGTCCAGCACGCCGAGGGCGGCATGACCATGGACGTGGTCCCCCATGAGATGGGCTACGCCCACAAGGCCGGGGACCGCGTGGTCTTCATGGCCGCCGGCGCCATCCTCGAGGACACCGACCCCGACACCTTCTTCACGAACCCCCGACACGAGCGTGCCCAGGTCTTCCTGGGCAAGATCCCCGCGCACTGACCCCGTCCCCCGTCGCACCCCACCGCACCGACCC
>NZ_JAGXJK010000060.1:0-2096 GCF_019091605.1 Micrococcus sp. GbtcB5 | reverse complement strand
GGCCGGGATTTCGCCGAAGGGATCCGTGGTGCCCTAGCAGGCACCGGGCCGTTCGACGGGAGGCTCGACAGCTGTTCACGTGCCGAGCACTGCACGGGCAATCAGCCAGTTGAGCTTGCGGACGTCGATGCCCGCGCAGAGGTTGGTCTTAACCTGGCTGGCGCGAGTCCACACCTGGAACTTCGCGTTGACGTCGAACGTCCCCGCATTCTCCGACGACCACATGTTCACGGCGGAGAAGGGCAACGAGTAGACCTCGACCTTCTTGCCCTTGAGCCCCTGGGCATCCCGCCCGATGAGGCGCTTGGTGGTGAAGATCGCCGTATTCCGGAGGGTCTTGTAGGCAGCCACGGGCCCCTCACCCGGAACCAGCAGTGCCGCGACGTGAGGGTCAAGTCCCTGGAAGTGGTGTAACCGTCTTCGAGGCATGAGAATCAGGCCAGGGCCGGCATCACCTCCGTGCCCATCACGGTGCCCGGTTCTTGCGTGAGGGGCTCGCGGCAGCGGGCCAGCAGCTCGAGACCGAGGTACCGGCGGCCCTCGGCCCACTCATCCGTCTGCTCAGCCAACACGGCCCCCACGAGCCGCACCACGGCATCCCGGTTCGGGAAGATGCCCACCGCGTCCGTGCGGCGCCGGATCTCCCGATTCAGGCGCTCGGCAGGGTTGTTCGACCAGATCTGGGACCACACGTCCTTCGGGAACGAGATGAACGCGAGGATGTCCTCCCGAGCAGCATCGAGGTGCCCAGCCACGGCGGGCAACCGCTCGGCCACGTAGTCCAAGAGCCGGTCGAACTGGGCGTGCACCGCCGGCCCGTCAGGCTGGTCGTAGACGCTGTGGAGCATGGCCTTCACCGCCGGCCACATGGCCTTCGGGGTCACCGCCATCAGGTTCGCGGCATAGTGCGTGCGGCACCGCTGCCACACGGCCCCGGGCAGGTTCGCCGCGATGGCTTCGACCAGGCCACGGTGGGAGTCCGAAGTCACCAGTCTCACCCCGTGAAGGCCGCGGGCGACCAGATCAGCGAAGAACTCGTTCCACGCCGCGCCTGACTCCGTGGTGGCCACCCGCAGCCCGAGTACCTCACGTCGCCCGTCAGCGTTGACGCCGGTGGCGACCATGGCCACCGCGTTGATCACCCGACCACCCTCGCGAACCTTCATGGTCAGGGCGTCCGCGGCGAGGAACACGAACGGGCCGGCATCCCCCAGCGGGCGGTGCCGGAACGCGTCGATGTGCTCGTCCAGCTCGGCGGCCATCCGGCTGACCTGGGACTTCGAGAGCGAGTCGATGCCCAGCTGGCGCACGAGCTTGTCCATGCGTCGGGTGGAGACCCCAGCGAGGTAGCAGTCGGCGACGACCGTGATCAACGCGGACTCGGCCCGCTTGCGTCGCTCGAGCAGCCACTCTGGGAAGTACGTGCCGGCGCGCAGTTTCGGGATGGCCACGTCGATCGTGCCGGCGCGGGTGTCGAGGGGCCGGTGGCGGTACCCGTTGCGCTGTGCGGTGCGGGTATCAGAAGCGGTGCCGTACTCGGCGCCGCAGACCGCGTCTGCGTCAGCGCTGAGCAGGGCGTTGATCACGGTCTGCAGCAGGTGGCGCAACAAGTCCGGCGAGGCTTCGCCGATCGCTTCGCGTAGCAGGCGTTCAGGGTCGACAATGTGAGGAGCGGTCATCGTGGTGATGTCCCTTTCGAGAGTGCTGTGGAAGGTTCACTCGAAGGCTCCCACGGTGACCGCGTCCATGCTGGGGACGGTGTTGGCGGCCGGGGAGGGTTACACCACTATCAGGGACTCAACTCGACGTGAGTGGGGATGGCCGTTTCCTTCACAAGAGTCCAGGAGGTGATATTAACGAACGCTTTGGCGATCTCCTCCATCTTGGCCGACGCTGTAGCACCGGAATTTTGCGTGGCATAAGGCACGGTCTTACCTGCGGGCGGCCCGTGACGCGAGGGTTCCGCGAACCATCGTCAGCACCCAGGGACCCAGCAGGGCATGGGGTCGAAGACGAGAAGGGGGCGTGTCAGATGGTCTGTGTAAGCCGTACCGAGAGGAACGGTAAGAATCATGACCATGATCGACGAGAAGAAC
>NZ_JAGXJK010000006.1:0-105306 GCF_019091605.1 Micrococcus sp. GbtcB5 | reverse complement strand
CATCACTGGGCAGTCCTCATGGCCGTCAGCGGGTCATTCCCTGGCCACCTATGGGCAGCTTTTCATGGCCGCTTACACAGCGACGCACGGGGTCGGTCTCCCGCGCGGCGAAGCGGTTGAGCTGCTCACGCTGGGACACGGAGAACCAGAACTTGATGATGTGCACGCCGGAGTTGACGAGCATGCGCTCCAGCTCAGGGGTCTCGCGCATGAACTCGAGGTGCTGGATGTAGCGCTGGAAGTACCACTGCGGGGCCTCCTCCTCCGTGGGCTTCTCCAGGGTCACGGTCCGGGCGCCGCGGGGGTTGAGGTGCTCGTTGAAGCGCTTGATGGCGCCGCCCTTGCCGGCGGCGTCGCGGCCCTCGACGATGATCAGGACCTTCTGGCCGGTCTGCTTGACCCAGAGCTGCATCTTCAGCAGCTCGATCTGCAGCTCACGCTTGCGTCGCCCGTCGCTCTTGAGGCTGAGCTTGGGCTTGTACGGGTAGCCCTCACGCCAGGCCTGCGGGTCCGGGGTGGGGTCTTCTTCTCCCCGCCGAGCGTGCGGCCGAGCTCCCGGATCTCGTCCACCTCGGCGGCGTCGTCACGGGTCACGGCGAAGGGGTCCTGCGCGGCGTGCTCCACGCCGTGCTCGCCACGGGTGCGGGGTCAGGCGTAGGACTCATGTTCTCGGCCACGGCGGCTCCTGAGGGTGTCTTCGACCGGACCGCGCACCGGACGGGCGAGCGGCCCGTCAGGGCGTCGTCGCCATGCGTCATCGTTTTGCCTCTGGGTCAGGTGCCGCCGGCCCACGGAGACGGCGAACGCCCCGCCCCGCTCGTGAGGAGCGGGACGGGGCGTCGGCGGGGGCACGGTGGGGACACCGTGCGGCGCAGGATCAGCGCTTCGAGAACTGCGAGGCCTTGCGGGCCTTCTTGAGGCCGGCCTTCTTGCGCTCGATGACGCGGGCGTCACGGGTCAGGAAGCCGGCCTTCTTGAGCGCCGGGCGGTTGTGCTCGCGGTCGATCTCGTTGAGGGCGCGGGAGATGCCCAGGCGCAGCGCACCGGCCTGGCCGGAGGGGCCGCCGCCGTGGATGCGGGCGATCACGTCGTAGGCGCCGGTCAGCTCCAGCAGCGTGAAGGGGTCGGAGACCTCCTGCTGGTGCAGCTTGTTGGGGAAGTAGTTCTCCAGGGCGCGGCCGTTGATGGTCCACTGGCCGGAGCCGGGGACGAGGCGCACGCGGGCCACGGCCTCCTTGCGGCGGCCGACGGCGGAGCCGGGCACGGTCAGGGCCGGGCGCTCGGAGGCGACGGGGGCCTCGGCGGCGGCGGTGGACTCAGAGGTGTAGCTCGTCAGCTCCACGTCGTCGTTCTCGTTGATGCTCATGGTTCTCCTCAGGGAAGGTCTGCGTCAGTGGCCCGCCGGGGTCACTGGGCGACCTGGCCGATCTCGAAGGTCTGGGGCTGCTGGGCGGTGTGCGGGTGCTCGGCGCCCCTGTACACCTTCAGCTTGGAGAGCTGCTGGGCGGCCAGCGAGTTCTTCGGGAGCATGCCCTTGACGGCCTTCTCCACGGCGCGGACCGGGTTGGTCTCGAGCAGCTCGGCGTAGGACTGCGACTTCAGGCCGCCCGGGTAGCCCGAGTGGCGGTAGGCGCGCTTCTTCTCGAGCTTGGCGCCGGTGAGGGCGACCTTCTCGGCGTTCACGATGATGACGTAGTCGCCCATGTCCATGTGGGGGGCGAACGTCGGCTTGTGCTTGCCGCGCAGGAGGGCGGCGGTGTGGGAGGCCAGGCGGCCGAGGACGACGTCGGTGGCATCGATGATGTGCCACTGACGGTCGGCGTCACCAGGCTTGGGAGAGTACGTACGCACGTTGTCTGCCTTCAGGGTCGGTGGTGGTCCACAGCACCTGCCCGCCGGGTCGTGATTCCGGCGCGCTCGCGCTGTCAGTTCTCCGTGCGCGCCGGTCCCCCAGGTGAGGGCTGGAAGGCGTCCGGGCCCGATGCCCCGGGGGTGCGGCGCGAGCTGAAGGCCATGCAACTGAGCCACTCGCGGCACGACGCATCCGGGTGCGGGCATGCGCAACGTCCACCCATCCTACCGAACGCGGGCCCCGGAGCCAAAAGCCGTCGCCGCGGGCGACCCCGGCTCACAGGGTCCGCTTCGCCCGGGTGCCCTCGGCGCGCCGGCGCAGCTCCTCCGCCTCGTCGGGATAGCCGACGGCGAGCAGCGTCAGCCCCCCGGGCGGGGCGAGGCGCACCTCGGAGTCGCGGGCCGGCCTCGCCACCCGGTGCGCGAGCCAGCCGGGCTCGCGGGCCCCCTCCCCCACCTGCAGCAGCGCCCCGACGATCGCCCGGACCATGTTGTGGCAGAACGCGTCGGCCCGGATCCGGATGCCCACGACGCCGTCCTCATCGCGTCGCACCTCCAGGTGCTGGACCTCGCGGATGGTCGTGGCGCCCTCGCGGGGCCGGCAGAAGGACAGGAAGTCGTGCAGTCCGAGGACGGCGTCGGCCTCCAGGGCCATGAGGCGATCGTCCAGGGCGGCGCCGTGCCAGTGGGTGAAGCCCCGCGTGCGCGGATCACGCGCGGTGGGAGCGTCGTCGATCCGATACTCGTACTCGCGCCACAGCGCGCTGAACCGCGCGTCGAAGCCCGCGGGAGCCCGCCGCGCCCCGTGCACGACGACGGCCCCGCCCCACCCGGAGAGCACCCCGCCGAGGCGGCGGGTGAGGGAGGTGGCCGGCTCCAGGCCGGGCCGGCCGCGGGTCAGGCCCGCCCACTCCGTCTCGGTCAGGTCGAGGTGGACGACCTGGCCGCGCGCGTGCACCCCCGCGTCGGTGCGGCCGGCGACCACCGTGCGCACGGGCCGGCGCAGGATCCGCTCGAGCCCGTCCTCCAGCGCACCCTGGACCGAGTCGAGACCGGGCTGGCGAGCCCAGCCGTGGAAGGCGCCGCCGTCGTAGGCCAGGTCCAGGCGGACTCGCACGGATGCGGGATCCCCGGGTGCCGGCGGGACGTCCGGGCGGTGCTGCTCGCTCATGCTGCTCCTCAAGCGGGTCGGGGCGGGGCCGGGGACGGCGAAGGGCCGCCCACCGGGTGGTGGACGGCCCTCGCCGGGGCGTCGTCACGGGGACGGACGCGGACTCACGCGATGGCGTCAGGCCATCTTCTGGGCGGCCTCGCCACCGGCGGGCTCGAAGCCCGCGGCCTTGGCCTCCTCGACGGTGGAGAACCAGACCTCGGCGGTGGTCTGGTCGTACCAGCGCGAGCCGGGGACGTGGTACTTCTTCGAGCTGGCGTTGCCCTTGATGGTGGCCTCGGCCGGAGCCGAGCCGTCCTCGTTGGTGGGCACGGCGCCGTCGATCTCGGCGGCGGCCTCCTGCGACTCGGCCACGGTGACCTCCTCGGTGGCGGCCGGGTCGACGGCCTCCACCGGGGTGGACTCGGCCGGCGCGGCCGGCGCGGACGCGGCGGCCTGCTCGGCCTCACGCACCACGGCCTGCTTGCCGGAGATCGGGTCCATGATCAGCTCGATCACGGCCATGGGCGCGTTGTCGCCCTGGCGGTTGCCGATCTTGGTGATGCGGGTGTAGCCGCCGTTGCGCTCGGCCATCGCCGGGCCGATCACGGTGAACAGCTCGTGCACGACCGCCTTGTTAGTGCGGTTCTTGGCGGCGATGAGACCCTGCACCTTGCGGCGGGCCGGCAGATCGCCCTTCTTGGCGAAGGTGATCAGGCGCTCGGCGTACGGGCGCAGGCGCTTGGCGCGGGTGAGCGTCGTGGTGATCGACTTGTGCTCGAACAGCTGGGCGGACATGTTCGCCAGCATGATGCGCTCGTGGGCCGGGCTGCCGCCCAGACGCGGACCCTTGGTGGGGGTAGGCATGGTGTTTCTCCTCGGGTGGGACCCTTCAGCCGGCTGCGGCGTCGGGTCGAAGATGTCAGGTGGTGCGGAATCGGCTCAGAAGTCCGAGAACGGGTCGTCGTCCATCTGGCGCGCGTGCGCCTGCGGGTCGTAGCCGGCCGGCGAGTCCTTGAGGGACAGGCCCAGCTCCTGGAGCTTCTCCTTGACCTCGTCGATGGACTTCGCGCCGAAGTTGCGGATGTCCATCAGGTCGGCCTCGGAACGGCCCACGAGCTCGCCCACGGTGTGGATGCCCTCGCGCTTGAGGCAGTTGTACGAGCGCACGGTGAGCTCGAGCTCCTCGATCGGCTGGGCCAGGTCGGCGGAGCCCTCGACGACCTCGGGCTCGTCACCCAGGTCGATGCCCTCGGCCTCGACGTTGAGCGAGCGGGCCAGGCCGAACAGCTCGACCAGGGTGGAGCCGGCAGAGGCCACCGCGTCACGCGGCAGCATGTTCTCCTTGGTCTCCACGTCCAGGATCAGACGGTCGAAGTCGGTGCGCTGCTCCACACGGGTGGCCTCGACCTTGAAGGTCACCTTGAGGACCGGCGAGTAGATGGAGTCGACCGGGATACGGCCGATCTCCGCGTCCGCGGACTTGTTCTGGGCGGCGGTCACGTAGCCGCGACCGCGCTCGATGGTCAGCTCCATGTCGAACTTGCCCTTCGCGTTCAGGGTCGCGATGTGCAGGTCCGGGTTGTGGATCTCGACGCCGGCCGGCGCGGTGATGTCCGCGGCGGTGACGACGCCGGCCCCCTGCTTGCGCAGGTAGGCCACCACGGGCTCGTCGTTCTCCGAGGAGACGGAGAGCTTCTTGATGTTGAGGATGATCTCGGTGACATCCTCCTTGACTCCGTTGACGGAGCTGAACTCGTGCAGCACGCCGTCCACGCGGATGCTGGTCACGGCAGCACCGGGGATCGACGAGAGCAGAGTGCGGCGCAGGGAGTTGCCGAGGGTGTAGCCGAAGCCGGGCTCCAGGGGCTCGATGACGAACCGGGAACGACGGTCGGAGACGACCTCTTCGGTCAGCGTGGGGCGCTGTGCAATGAGCACGGACATTTCCTTTCGGCGAGCGTCCGCCATATGACGCACGCGGTGGGTGGAAACGAGGACGGGGTGGGGGCAGGTCCGCAGACCTGTCCGCGCCCGCCCCGGGCGGGGACGGACGCGGACACAGCGCTCAGGTCAGACGCGGCGGCGCTTCGCCGGGCGAGCGCCGTTGTGGGCCATGGGGGTGACGTCCTGGATGGACCCCACCTCGAGGCCGGCGGCCTGCAGGGAGCGGATGGCGGTCTCGCGGCCCGAGCCCGGACCCTTCACGAAGACGTCCACCTTCTTCATGCCGTGCTCCTGCGCACGCTTGGCGGCCTGCTCGGCGGCCATCTGCGCGGCGTACGGGGTCGACTTGCGCGACCCCTTGAAGCCGACCTCGCCGGACGAGGCCCAGGAGATGACGGCACCCGTGGTGTCCGTGATGGACACGATGGTGTTGTTGAACGTGCTCTTGATGTGGGCCTGGCCCACGGTGATGTTCTTGTTGGCCTTGCGACGCGGCTTGCGGGCAGCCGATGCGCGAGTCTTGGGGGGCATGTGATTCTCCTCCGGGAAAGCTGCTGGTGCTGATGCTGCGGGCGGGGCGTCCGGACGTGGACGCGGTCACCGCCGGCGCAGGATCACTTCTTCTTGCCGGCGACCGTCTTCTTGGGGCCCTTGCGGGTACGGGCGTTGGTCTTCGTGCGCTGGCCGCGCACCGGCAGGCCGCGGCGGTGGCGCAGGCCCTCGTAGGAGCCGATCTCCACCTTGCGACGGATGTCGGCGGCCACCTCGCGGCGGAGGTCGCCCTCCACCTTGTAGCTGCCCTCGATGTGGTCGCGCAGCTGCACCAGCTGCTCGTCGGAGAGGTCCTTCACGCGGATGTTCGGGTCGATGCCCGTGGCGGCGAGGGTCTCCTCAGCGCGGGTCTTGCCCACACCGTAGATGTACGTGAGTGCGATGATCACGCGCTTCTCGCGCGGAATGTCAACGCCTGCAAGACGAGCCATGTGGCCGTCCTCCTGTTCTTCTGCAGCAGGGGTCTGCACCAGGGACGTCCCGTACGACGCGGCACTGGGCCTCGCGGACCCGTCGTCGCGGCGCCGGGGAAGATCCGGCGTGCTCCGCGGCGGGCGTCCGCCGTCGTCGGTCTCCGGCCCCTGCGGCCGGAGGTGGGGGCCCTCCCCTCACGGGGTGGACCGCTGTCCCTGCTGTTCGGCCCGATGGCCGGTGGGTGGTGTGGTCAACGCGACGGCGTCGCTCCCCGGGCTCCCGGGGAGGCGATCAGCCCTGGCGCTGCTTGTGGCGCGGGTTCGAGCAGATCACCAGCACGCGGCCCTTACGGCGCACGACCTGGCACTTGTCACAAATCCGCTTCACGCTCGGCTGAACCTTCACGGCTCTTCCTCCTGCGCTCGCTTGGACGGGGGTTCTTACTTGTATCGGTACACGATCCGACCCCGGTTGAGGTCGTACGGGCTAAGCTCCACCACGACGCGATCCTCGGGGAGGATGCGGATGTAGTGCTGACGCATCTTTCCGGAGATCGTGGCGAGCACGACGTGCTCGTTCTGCAGACGGACCCGGAACATCGCGTTCGGCAATGCCTCCGACACCGTGCCCTCGACCTCGATGACACCTTCCTTCTTAGCCATGTCCTCCACAATCGTCATGCCCCGGGCACGGCCGCGGAGGGCCGGATGACGGGGCGGGAACGGGTCTGCTCGCCGGCGCACACGAGTGCGCGCACACGAACAACGTTCGATGATACCGCATTCTCGGTCTGAGAACCAGCACGGACGACGACGGCCGCCCGGCCCGCCGGACGGGCGGGACGGACGGCCGACAGCTCGGGCCCCTCACTCCCCCGGCGGGACCGGGACCACGCCGAACCGGGCGAGCTCGGAGGCGCCGCCGTCGGGAGCGGTGAGCACCCACACGCCGGCGTCGTGCCGGCAGACCGAGTGCTCCCACTGGCTGGCGCGGGCGCCGTCGAGGGTCACCACGGTCCAGTCGTCCGCGAGCACCTTCGTGTCGATGGAGCCGCGCACCAGCATCGGCTCGATGGCGAGCGCCAGACCGGGGCGGATCTTGGGCCCCCGGTGGCCGGTGCGGTAGTTGAACACGTCCGGCGGCAGGTGCATGGCCGAGCCGATGCCGTGCCCCACGTACTCCTCGAGGATGCCGAGCTCCTCGCCCGGCTGCGCGGAGACGAAGTCGTCGATGGCGTCCCCGATGTCCCCGACGTGGGTGGCGGAGGCGAAGGCCGCGATGCCGACCCAGAGTGCCTCCCGCGTGATCGCCGAGAGGCGCTCGTCGGCCGGGTCCGCGGTGCCGGCCGCGGAGGAGCCCAGGATCACCGTGCGGGCCGAGTCGGCGTGCCAGCCGTCCACGATCGCGCCCCCGTCGACCTTCAGCACGTCGCCGGTCTGCAGGACCCGGTCCCCGGGGATGCCGTGCACGACCTCGTCGTTGACCGAGGTGCAGATCGAGGCCGGGAAGTCGTAGTAGCCCAGGAAGTTGGAGGTCGCACCGCGTTCGGCCAGGACGCCCGCGAACACGGCGTCCAGCTCCGCGGTGGTGACGCCCGGCGCGGCCGCGGTCAGCGTGGCGTCCAGGGCCTCGGACAGGACCACCCCCGCGCGCTGCATGGCCTGCAGCTGGGGGGCGGTCTTGAGCTCGAGCGAGCGGCGGCCGATCACGGGGTCAGGACTCCGCGCCCGGCTGGATCACGGGCAGGGAGCCCGTGGCGGCGCGCACGGAGTACACGGCCTGCAGCAGGCGCTCGGTGACGTCGTCGATCTGCCCGGTGCCGTCCACGCGGGCGACGATGCCGCGCTCCACGTACTCCTGGATGACGGACTCGGTCTCGCGGTGGTACAGGTCCAGGCGGTGCTCGATGACCTCCTGGGTGTCGTCCGCGCGGCCCTCGATCTCGGCACGCTTGAGCAGACGCTCCACGAGCTCCTCGTCGGGCACCTCCAGCTCGACGACGGCGGACAGCGACTGGCCGGACTCGGCGAGCATGGCGTCCAGCGCCTCGACCTGGCCCTTCGTGCGCGGGTAGCCGTCCAGCAGGAAGCCGTGCTCCGCGTCGGCCTGGGCGATGCGGTCCGCGACCATGCGGTTCGTGACCTCATCGGGGACGAAGTCGCCGTTGTCGATGTACTTCTTGGCCTCGACGCCGAGCGGCGTCATCGACTTCACGTTGTGGCGGAAGATGTCACCGGTGGAGATCGGGACGATCCCCAGCTTGTCGGCGATCCGGGTGGCCTGGGTGCCCTTGCCGGAACCGGGAGGGCCCATGAGCAGCATGCGGGTCATCGTGTGTTCCTCACTGTCGATACGGACGGCGTTGCGGGATCGGGTCGGGGCTCAGCGCAGCAGGCCCTCGTAGTGGCGCTGCTCCATCTGTGCGCTGACCTGCTTCACGGTCTGGAGGCCGACGCCCACCATGATGAGGATGGACGTGCCGCCGAGCGGGAAGTTCTGGCTGGTGCCGATCACCGCGAAGGCGATCAGCGGGATCATGGCCACGATACCGAGGTAGAGGGCGCCCACGAACGTGATGCGGCTGATGACGTACTGCAGGTAACGCTCGGTGGGCCGTCCGGCGCGGACGCCGGGGATGAAGCCGCCATAGCGCTTCATGTTGTCCGAGATCTCCACCGGGTTGAACGTGATGGACACGTAGAAGTACGTGAAGCCGATGATGAGCAGGAAGTACAGTGCCATGTACACCGGGTGGTCGCCGGAGCCGAAGTACCGGCTCAGCCACGTGATCCACGGGGCCGGCGCACTGCCGTCCTGCGGCGTGTTGAACTGGATGAGGATGCCCGGGAGCATCAACACGGAGGAGGCGAAGATGACCGGGATGACGTTGGCCATGTTCACCTTGACCGGGATGTAGGTGCTCGACCCGCCCACGGTCCGCGAGCCGATCTGCCGCTTGGCGTACTGGACCGGGATCCGGCGCTGCGACTCCTCCACGAAGACGATGGCCAGCATGGTGAGCAGGCCGATCCCCATGACGATCGCGAAAACGCGCCAGCCCTGCGTCTGGACCACCTGGCCGAGGCCGGCCGGGAAGCCCGCCGCGATGGAGGTGAAGATCAGCAGGGACATGCCGTTGCCCACGCCGTTCTCGGTGATCCGCTCGCCGAACCACATGACGATGAGACATCCGGTGGTCAGGGCGATGACCACGAGCAGCACCGTGAGGATGGAGCCGTCGCGCAGCAGCGGCAGGCTGCATCCGAGCAGCGCCCCGGTGCGGGCCAGCGAGGCCATCGTGGTCGCCTGCAGCAGGGCGAGGGCGAGGGTCAGGTAACGGGTGTACTGCGTCAGCGTCGCCTGGCCCTGCGGGCCCTCCTGGTGGAGCTGCTCGAAGCGCGGGATCACCACGCGCAGCAGCTGCACGATGATCGACGCCGTGATGTAGGGCATGATGCCGAGCGCGAAGACGGACACCTGCAGGAGCGCCCCGCCCGAGAACATGTTCACGAAGGAGTACAGGCCGCCCTGGGCGTTGCCCGCCGCGAGGCACTGCTGCACCGCCGGGTAGTCCACCCCGGGGGCCGGCACGAAGGCGCCCATCCGGTAGACGGCGATGAGCCCGAGCGTGAAGGCGATCTTCCGCAACAGGTCAGGCGTCCGGACGATCCGGGCGATGGCCTTGAGCACGAGTCCTCCTGCGGTGGTCCTGTGGGGCGCGCGCCGGCCGCGGGGCGGGGCACGAGACGGCGGCCACACCGGGGCGGCCGCTGTGCGAGTCTACACGGACGGACCGAGGGCCCTGGTCCGGAGCGGCTGCTCCGGGCCAGGGCCCTCGGTCGATGGGTCGGCGTGTCAGAGGGTCTCGGTGGACCCGCCGGCGGCCTGGATCTTCTCCACGGCGGACGAGGAGAAGGCGTTCGCCTTCACCTGCACGGCCGCGGTGATCTCCCCCGTGCCCAGCACCTTCACGGGCTGGCCGCGACGGACGAGGCCCTTGGACACGAGCGCGTCCACGGTGACCTCACCGCCCTCGGGGAAGTGCGCGGAGAGCTTGTCCAGGTTCACGACCTGGTACTCCGTGCGGAACGGGTTCTTGAAGCCGCGGAGCTTCGGCAGACGCATCTGCAGGGGCAGCTGGCCGCCCTCGAAGCCCGCACGGACCTGGTAACGGGCCTTGGTGCCCTTGGTGCCGCGACCGGCGGTCTTGCCCTTCGACGCCTCACCGCGACCCACGCGGGTCTTGGCGGTCTTGGCACCGGGGGCCGGACGCAGGTCGTGGACCTTGATGGCGTCGTTGTCAGCCATTGTTGACCTCCTCCACGGACACCAGGTGCGGCACGGTGTTGACCATGCCGACCGTCACCGCGTCGGCCTTGCGGGTGACCTGGTGGCCGATCCGCTTCAGGCCCAGCGAGCGCAGGGTGTCCCGATGGTTCTGCTTGGAGCCCGTGACGCCGCGGGTCTGGGTGATGACCAGGGTGGCGTCCGAGGGCTGGATGTTCTTGCGAGTGGGCTCAAACACGGCTCACGCACCTGCCTTCGCGCTCTTCTGGGCGCGATCGTTCTCCATGGTGCGCAGCATCGCATGGGGGGCGATCTCGTCCAGGGCCTTGCCGCGGCGGGCGGCGACGGCCTGGGGCTCTTCCAGCTTCTTGAGGGCGTCCACGGTGCCGCGCACGATGTTGATCGCGTTCACGGAGCCCATGGACTTGGACAGCACGTCGTGGATGCCGGCGCACTCGAGCACGGCGCGCACCGGACCGCCGGCGATCACGCCGGTACCCGGGGAGGCCGGGCGGAGCAGCACGACGCCGGCGGCGTCCTCACCCTGCACCAGGTGCGGGATGGTGGAGCCGACGCGGGGGACGCGGAAGAAGGACTTCTTGGCCTCCTCCACGGCCTTCTGGATCGCAGCGGGGACCTCCTTCGCCTTGCCGTAGCCGACGCCGACGGTGCCGTCGCCGTCACCCACCACCACGAGGGCGGTGAAGGAGAAGCGGCGGCCGCCCTTGACGACCTTGGAGACGCGGTTGATGCCCACGACGCGCTCGAGGAACTGGTCCTTCTCGTCGTCCTGGGCGCCACGACGGTTGCGGTCGTCGCGACGGCCGCCACGACGATCGCCGTCACGGCCACCGCGGCCGCCGTCGCGACCGCCGCGGCCACCGGTGGCGCGCTCGGTGGTCTGGCTCGCCGAGCCCGACCCGGTCTCGGAGACGGTGGTCTCGGTGCTCTCGGTCACCTGAGTGTCCTTCTGGTTGATGTTCTCGGTCACAGCTGCAGCCCACCCTCTCGCGCACCGTCGGCCACGGCCGCGACGCGCCCGTGGTACTTGTTGCCGCCGCGGTCGAAGACCACGGCCTCGATGCCGGCCGCCTTGGCACGCTCGGCGACGAGCTCGCCCACGCGCTTGGCCTTGGCCGTCTTGTCACCCTCGAGCGCACGCACGTCGGCCTCCATGGTGGAGGCGTACGCGAGCGTGCGGCTCTGCGTGTCGTCCACGACCTGCACGAACATGTGCCGTGCAGAGCGGTTGACGACGAGGCGGGGACGGACGGTGGTGCCGGAGATCCGCTTGCGCACCCGGAGGTGGCGGCGGGTGCGGGCGTTGAACTTGCCCTTGCCCTTCACCTTCAGAGTAGACATCACTTACCTGCCTTTCCGGCCTTGCGGCGGATCTGCTCGCCCGCGTAGCGCACGCCCTTGCCCTTGTACGGGTCGGGGCGGCGCAGCTTGCGGATGTTGGCGGCGGTCTCGCCGACCTGCTGCTTGTCGATACCGGCGACGGTGACCCTGTTGCCCTCCACCGTGAAGGTGATGCCCTGGGGCGCCTTCACCGGGACGGGGTGGGAGTAGCCCAGGGCGAACTCGAGGTCCTGGCCCTTGGCCTGCACGCGGTAGCCGGTGCCGACGACCTCGAGCTGCTTGGAGAAGCCGTTGGTCACGCCCTCGACCATGTTGCTGATGAGGGTACGGGTCAGACCGTGCAGGGAGCGGGACTCACGCTCGTCGTCGGGGCGGGCCACGGTGACCTGCCCCTCCTCGAGGGTGGCCGTGATGGGCGTGGGCAGCGAGTGCTCGAGCTGGCCCTTGGGGCCCTTCACGGAGACGCGGTCGCCGTCGATGGTCACATCGACGCCGGCGGGGATGGTGATCGGGAGACGTCCGATTCGAGACATGTCAGTTCAGCCTTTCTTCCGTCTTGCCCGTCACCAGACGTAGGCGAGGACTTCTCCGCCCACGCCCTTCTTGGCGGCCTGCTGGTTCGTGAGGAGACCAGAGGAGGTGGACAGGATGGCGATGCCGAGGCCGCCCAGCACGTGGGGCAGGTTCGTGGACTTCGCGTACACGCGCAGGCCCGGCTTGGAGATGCGGCGCAGGCCGGCGATCGCACGCTCACGCTGCGGGCCGAACTTCAGGTCGATGGTCAGCTTCTTGCCGACCTCGGCCTCCTCCTCGCGCCAGTCCTGGATGTAGCCCTCGGCCTTAAGGATCTCGGCGACGCGAGTCTTCAGCTTCGAGGACGGCATGGACACGGTGTCGTGGTAGGCCGAGTTTGCGTTGCGCAGACGGGTCAGCATGTCTGCGACGGGATCGGTCATGGTCATGTGGGCTTCACGCCCTTTCTCGCCGTGGTTTCCGCCACCGGTTCACCGGTGGAGGACCTGTGGCGTGGAGGTCTTACTGGTCGGTCTTGAACGGGAAGCCCAGCGCCTTCAGCAGCGCGCGGCCCTCGTCGTCGTTCTTGGCGGTCGTCACCACGGTGATGTCCATGCCGCGCACGCGGTCGATCTTGTCCTGATCGATCTCGTGGAACACGGTCTGCTCGGACAGGCCGAAGGTGTAGTTGCCGTTGCCGTCGAACTGGCGGTCGGACAGGCCGCGGAAGTCACGGATGCGCGGCAGCGCGAGCGTGACCAGGCGGTCCAGGAACTCCCACATGCGGTCGCCACGGAGGGTGGCGTGCGTGCCGATGGGCATGCCCTCACGCAGCTTGAACTGCGCGATGGACTTGCGGGCCTTGGTGATCATCGGCTTCTGGCCGGTGATGGCGGTGAGGTCGGTGACCGCGCCGTCGATGATCTTGGAGTCCTTGGCGGCCTCGCCGACGCCCATGTTGACGACGACCTTCACGAGGCCCGGCACCTGCATGACGTTCCCGTACTGGAACTGCTCCTGCAGGGCGCCGCGGATCTCCTCGCGGTACTTGGTCTTCAGACGCGGGGTGACCTTCTCGGTCTGCTGCACCTCGGTCATCACAGCTCCTTCCCCGAGGCCTTGGCGAAGCGGACCTTCACGGTCTTGCTCACGCCGTCCTTCTCGACGGTCTCGAAGCGGTAGCCCACACGGGTCGGCTTCTTGGTCTCCGGGTCCACCACGGCCACGTTCGAGATGTGGATCGGGGCCTCGACGACCTGCAGGCCGCCCTCGGTGGAACCGTTGTTGTCCTGGCCGGCGCGCAGGTGCTTGGTCACGCGGTTCACGCCCTCGACGAGCACACGCTCATCCGTCGGGAACACGCGCAGGACCTTGCCCTGCTTGCCCTTGTCCTTGCCACTGATGACCTGGACGAGGTCGTCCTTCTTGATCTTGGCCATGAGGTCAGATCACCTCCGGGGCGAGCGACACGATCTTCATGAACTTCTTGTCACGCAGCTCGCGACCCACGGGGCCGAAGATGCGCGTGCCACGGGGCTCGCCGTCGGTCTTCAGGATGACCGCCGCGTTCTCGTCGAACTTGATGTACGAGCCGTCGGGACGGCGGGACTGCTTGCGGGTGCGGACCACCACGGCCTTGACGACGTCGCCCTTCTTGACGTTGCCGCCGGGGATGGCGTCCTTCACGGTGGCGACGATGGTGTCGCCGATGCCTGCGTAGCGGCGTCCGGAACCGCCGAGAACACGGATGGTCAGGATTTCCTTCGCACCGGTGTTGTCGGCGACCTTGAGCCGCGACTCCTGCTGGATCACTTGTCTCTCCTAGCGTCGCGCCGGTTCTCCCCCACGATGGGCGAGCCTTGCGGAACGGTTGAACGGGCATCCCGGGACGCTTACCCCTCCCCCGAGGCGGGCCGCCCGCCGTCGTCCCCCGGCGACGCGTGTTCAGACAGCGTCGGGAGGTCGAGAGCGGAGGGGCGCGCAGGGCAGGGCCGAGGCGGATCCGGGATCGGTGTGCGCGGCCCTCGGCACACAGGATGGATGGTCCTGCCAACGAGAGGGCGCACGAATATCAGAGTCTAACGCACAAGGCCGCCCCGTGCCAGTGCACGGGGCGGCCCTCTGCGTCGCCGACCCTCAGGGGGCCGGGTCGATCACTTGGCGCGCTCGACGACCTCCACCAGGCGCCACCGCTTGGAGGCGGACAGCGGGCGGGTCTCGGCGATGCGGACGCGGTCACCCACGCCGGCGGTGTTGTCCTCGTCGTGCGCCTTCACGCGCTTCGAGGTCTTCATCACCTTGCCGTAGAGCGAGTGCTTCTTGCGGTCCTGGACCTCGACGACGATGGTCTTGTCCATCTTGTCGGACACGACGATGCCACGGAGGGCCTTGCGGTAGCCGCGCTCCTCGGAGACGGCCGGGGTCTGCTCGGTCACTTGGCAGCCTCCTCGTTCTTCTCGGCCTGCGCCTCGGCGGCGACATCGCCGCGGATGCCCAGCTCGCGCTCGCGCAGGATCGTGTAGATGCGCGCGATGTCACGCTTGACGGACTTCAGCCGGCTGGCGTTGTCCAGCTGGCCGGTGGCGGCCTGGAAGCGCAGGTTGAACAGCTCCTCCTTGGAGGACTTCAGGGCCTCCAGCAGGCGGGCGTTGTCCATCCCGTCCAGGGACTCGACGTTCAGATCCTTGGTGCCGATCGCCATGGGATCACTCACCACCCTCTCGACGGATGATACGGGCCTTCAGCGGCAGCTTGTGGATGGCCAGGCGGAGCGCCTCACGGGCGACGTCCTCCGTGACACCCGACAGCTCGAAGAGCACGCGTCCGGGCTTGACGTTGGCGACCCACCACTCCGGCGAGCCCTTGCCGGAGCCCATGCGGGTCTCGGCGGGCTTCTTGGTGATGGGACGGTCCGGGTAGATGTTGATCCAGACCTTGCCGCCACGCTTGATGTAGCGGGTCATGGCGATACGGGCGGCCTCGATCTGACGGTTGGTCACATAGGCCGGCGTGAGCGCCTGGATGCCCCACTCGCCGAACGTCACGGTGGTGCCGCCCTTGGCGGCGCCGGAACGCTTGGGGTGGTGCTGCTTGCGGTGCTTGACGCGACGGGGGATCAGCATCAGGCGTTGCCTCCTTCAGCGGGAGCGGCGGCCGGGGTCTCGGCGCCGGCGCCGGCGTTCTCCTGGCGGGGAGCACGCTCGGCGCGATCGTTGCGACGACGACGCTCGCCGCCGCCACGGCGCTCGCCGCCACGGCCACGGCCGGAGGGCTGAGCGGCCTCCTTGGCCGCGAGCTCCTTGGCGGTCAGGTCGCCCTTGTAGATCCAGACCTTCACGCCGATGCGGCCGAAGGTGGTCTTGGCCTCGAACTTGCCGAAGTCGATGTTCGCGCGGAGGGTGTGCAGCGGCACGCGACCCTCGCGGTAGAACTCCGAGCGGCTCATCTCGGCGCCGCCGAGGCGGCCGGAGCACTGGATGCGGATGCCCTGCGCGCCGGCGCGCATGGCGGACTGGATCGCCTTCTTCATCGCACGGCGGAACGCCACGCGGGAGGCGAGCTGCTCGGCCACACCCTGCGCCACCAGCTGGGCATCGGTCTCGGGGTTCTTGACCTCGAGGATGTTCAGCTGGATCTGCTTGCCGGTGAGCTTCTCGAGCTCACCGCGGATGCGGTCGGCCTCGGCGCCGCGGCGGCCGATCACGATGCCCGGACGCGCGGTGTGGATGTCCACGCGCACGCGGTCACGGGTGCGCTCGATCTCCACCTTGGAGATGCCGGCGCGCTCCATGCCGGTGGTCATCAGCTCGCGGATCTTGACGTCCTCCTTGAGGAAGTCAGCGTAGCGCTGGCCCTCCTTGTGGGAGTCCGCGAACCAGTGCGAGACGTGGTCGGTGGTGATGCCGAGGCGGAACCCGTTGGGGTTGATCTTCTGTCCCATTGTCAGTTCCCACCCTTCTCGTCCTTGGACGCGACGACCACGGTCACGTGGCTCGTGCGCTTGTTGATGCGGTACGCGCGGCCCTGAGCACGGGGCTGGAACCGCTTCATGGTCGGGCCCTCGTCCACGAAGGCCTCGGTGATGTAGAGGGCGTCCTCGTCGAAGGCCTGGCCCTCGCGGTCCGCCTTGACACGGGCGTTCGCCACCGCGGAGGTCACCAGCTTGTACACCGGCTCCGAAGCACCCTGCTGGGCGAACTTCAGGATGGCCAGTGCTTCGGTGGCCTGCTTGCCACGGACCAGGTCGACGACGCGCCGGGCCTTCATCGGCGTCACGCGCAGGTGGCGCGCAATTGCCTTGGCTTCCATTGCTTCTCTCTTTCGATTCTCGAGAAGGTCAAGCGTGCTGTGCCCTCAGGCTCAGCGACGCTTGCCCTTCTTGTCGTCCTTCACGTGGCCGCGGTAGGTCCGGGTCGGGGCGAACTCGCCCAGCTTGTGACCCACCATGGACTCGGTGACGAACACCGGGACGTGCTTGCGTCCGTCGTGGACCGCGATGGTGTGACCCAGCATGTCCGGGATGATCATCGACCGGCGGGACCAGGTCTTGATGACGTTCTTGCTGCCCTTCTCGTTCTCGGCCAGAACCTTCAGGTAGAGGTGCTGATCGACGAAGGGGCCCTTCTTCAGGCTGCGAGGCATGTCTTCCCTGCTCCCTTATCGCTTGTTCTTGCCGGTACGACGGCGACGCACGATGAGCTTGTCGCTTTCCTTGTTCGGACGGCGCGTGCGGCCCTCGGGCTTGCCGTTCCGGTTGACGGGGTGACGACCGCCGGAGGTCTTGCCCTCGCCACCGCCGTGCGGGTGGTCGACCGGGTTCATGACGACACCGCGGACGGTCGGGCGCACGCCCTTCCAGCGCATGCGGCCGGCCTTGCCCCAGTTGATGTTCGACTGCTCGGCGTTGCCGACCTCGCCGATCGTGGCGCGGCAGCGCACGTCGACGTTGCGGATCTCCCCGGAGGGCAGGCGCAGCTGGGCGTACTTGCCCTCGCGGGCGACCAGCTGCACGGAGGCGCCGGCGGAGCGGGCCATCTTGGCGCCGCCGCCGGGGCGCAGCTCCACCGCGTGGATGGTGGTGCCCACGGGGATGTTGCGCAGCGGCAGGTTGTTGCCGGGCTTGATGTCGGCGTTCGGGCCGGCCTCGACCACGTCGCCCTGCTTCAGCTTGGCCGGGGCCAGGATGTAGCGCTTGGCGCCGTCCGCGTAGTGCAGCAGCGCGATGCGGGCGGTGCGGTTCGGGTCGTACTCGATGTGCGCGACGGTGGCGGGCACGCCGTCCTTGTCGTGGCGACGGAAGTCGACCAGGCGGTACTGGCGCTTGTGGCCGCCGCCCTTGTGACGAGTGGTGATGCGGCCGGTGTTGTTGCGGCCGCCGGTCTTGTGCAGCGGACGGAGAAGGGACTTCTCCGGCGTGGACCGGGTGATCTCTGCGAAGTCGGCCACGGACGAGCCGCGCAGGCCCGGGGTGGTCGGCTTGTACTTACGGATAGCCATGTGTCAGTTCCTCGATTAAGTGGTCTCCGCACGCCGATCAGGCGAGCGGACCTCCGAAGATGTCGATGGTCCCGTCCTTGAGCGTGACGATGGCACGCTTGGTGGACTTGCGCTGGCCCCACCCGAAGCGGGTGCGACGGCGCTTGCCGGAACGGTTCAGGGTGTTGACCGAGGCCACGTCGACGTTGAAGATGCGCTCCACCGCCTGCTTGATCTCGGACTTGTTGGAGCGGGGGTCGACCAGGAAGGTGTACTTGCCCTCGTCGATCAGACCGTAGCTCTTCTCCGACACGACGGGAGCGATGATCACGTCGCGGGGATCCTTGTTGATGGAGCCGCTCACTGGGCATCCTCCTTCTTGGCGCCGGAAGCCTGGGCCACGTACGCCTCGTAGGCCGCCTGGGTGAACACGACGTCGTCGGAGACGAGCACGTCGTAGGTGTTCAGCTGGTCGGCGTACAGGGTGTGGACCGCAGGCAGGTTGCGGGCGGACAGGGCGGCGACGTCGTCGGCCCGGTCGATCACCAGCAGCACGTTCTTGCGGCCGGTGTTCAGGGACGCGAGGCCCGCCTTGGCGGCCTTGGTGGACGGGGTGGTCCCGGACACGAGGGCCTCGATGACGTGGACGCGGCCATTGCGGGCGCGGTCCGACAGGGCACCGCGCAGGGCGGCGGCCTTCATCTTCTTGGGGGTCCGCTGCGAGTAGTCGCGCGGGGTGGGGCCGTGGACGACGCCACCGCCGGTCATGTGCGGGGCCCGGATGGAGCCCTGACGGGCGCGGCCGGTGCCCTTCTGCTTGAACGGCTTGCGACCGGCACCGGACACCTCGCCGCGGCGCTTCGTCTTGTGCGTGCCCTGGCGGGCGGCGGCGAGCTGGGCGACGACGACCTGGTGCATGAGCGGCACGTTGGACTGCACGTCGAAGAGCTCGACGGGCAGATCGACCTGGATGGTCTTCACGGAGTTCTCAGCCATGGTCTCAGGCTCCCTTCACGGCGCTGCGGACGAGCACGACCTGGCCCTTGGAGCCGGGCACCGCGCCCTTGATCAGCAGGAGGTTGTTCTCCACGTCGATGCCGTGGAGGGTCAGGTTCATGGTGGTCTGGCGCACGGCGCCCATGCGACCGGGCATGCGCTGGCCCTTGAACACGCGGCCGGGGGTGGACGCGCCGCCCACGGAGCCGGGCTTGCGGTGGTTCTTGTGCGCACCGTGCGAGGCGCCCACACCGGCGAAGCCGTGGCGCTTCATGGCGCCGGCGAAGCCCTTGCCCTTGGTGGTCCCCACGACGTCGACCTTCTGGCCGGCCTCGAAGACCTCCACGGTCACGTCCTGGCCGAGCGCGTACTCGGCGGCGTCGGCGGTGCGCAGCTCGACGAGGTGGCGACGCAGGGTCACGCCGGCCTTCTCGAAGTGACCGGCCAGGGGCTTGGTCACGCGGCGGGGATCGATCTGGCCGTAGGCGATCTGCACGGCGGTGTAGCCGTCGGTCTCCTCGGAGCGCAGCTGGGTGACGACGTTCGGGTCTGCCTTGACCACGGTCACGGGGATGAGCTTGTTGTCCTCATCCCAGACCTGGGTCATGCCGAGCTTCGTGCCCAGCAGGCCCTTGATGTTCTGGGTGTTGGTCATAGTCTCTCAGCACCTCCCTCTCAGAGCTTGATCTCGATGTTGACGTCCGCGGGCAGGTCCAGTCGCATGAGCGAGTCGACGGCCTTCGGGGTCGGGTCGATGATGTCGATGAGCCGCTTGTGGGTGCGCATCTCGAAATGCTCGCGGCTGTCCTTGTACTTGTGGGGAGAACGGATAACGCAGTACACGTTCTTCTCCGTCGGCAGCGGCACGGGGCCGACCACCGTCGCGCCTGCGCGCGTGACCGTGTCAACGATCTTGCGGGCCGACACGTCGATGACCTCGTGGTCGTACGACTTCAGCCGGATGCGGATCTTCTGTCCCGCCATGGCGTCACGCCTCTCTCGTCGGGTGTGCTGTTCCTGTCCCTGTGCGGCGGATCGGGTCCGCCTTCTTGTCCTCCACCCGCGCGGGGCGAATCCGGTCGGACCGGGTTCCTCGCCGCCGCCGGACTCCGGTCCACGCGGTCGGGCGTGTCGCATTCCTGGGAGGGCACACGCCTGCGGCGGGTCGGAGTGGTGACGTCACATCTGGGCCGAGCTGCCGCCGCGAGACACACGACGACAGCGCAATGGCGCTTGAGCAACCGAACCAGTATAGACAGAACCGGGCCCGGTCCGCCAATCGGCGGACCGGGCCCAGCGGTCACCAGGGCTCAGCGGCCCCACTCGGTGGGCGGGCCGGCGTTGAGCAGCAGCGTGAAGACGACGGCGACCACGGCGACCGCAACCAGCGCGCTGACCACCGGATGACGCAGCACCACGACGAGGAGCCGTTCGAGGGGCCTCCGCTCCCCCGGCGCACGGTCCACGACCTGCCACCGCGGGGCCGGCTCGCCGCGCCGCCGCTGGGCCCGCTCGAACGGGACCGTCATGAACGGGACGATCGTCGAGCCGAGGCCGAGGAGCCCGCGGGTCACCGACCATCGCCCGTCGATCCACACGGCGACCGTCACCACGAGATAGCAGAGGAACACGAAGCCGTGGACGCCGCCGGCGACCGGCACCACCCGCTCCGTGACTCCGCCGTACTTGAGGCCCATGGCGATCAGCAGGCCGGCCCAGGTGAACATCTCGGCCATCGCCGTGACGGCGAACAGGCGGCGCGGGCTGGGCAGGTTCATCGCTCCAGCTCCCCACCGCGGTTCGCGCGCCGGATGCGCCGGGCACGGTCGATCTCGGGACGGAAGGTCCGCAGCGCCCAGCGCACGGCCACGGCGGCCACGGCGAGCACCACGATGAGGATGAGCAGTTCAGGCATGTCCTCAGCCTAGCGGCCGCCGCCGCGCCGTCGTCGGACACGGACACGGCGACGCCCCCGCCTCCGGGAGACCCGGAGAGGGGGGCGTCGCGCGTCAGCGGCTCAACAGAGCCACGAGACGGGATGCGTCAGATCACTTGGTGATCTTGGTGACGCGGCCGGAGCCCACGGTGCGGCCACCCTCGCGGATGGCGAAGCCGAGGCCCTCCTCCATGGCGATCGGCTGGATGAGCTCGACCGACATCTCGGTGGTGTCGCCGGGCATGACCATCTCGGTGCCCTCGGGCAGCGTGATGACGCCGGTGACGTCGGTGGTGCGGAAGTAGAACTGCGGGCGGTAGTTCGAGTAGAACGGGTTGTGACGCCCACCCTCGTCCTTGGACAGGATGTAGACGTTCGCCTCGAAGTTGGTGTGCGGGGTGATGGAACCCGGCGCCACCACGACCTGGCCGCGCTCGACGTCGTCGCGCTTCAGACCGCGCAGCAGCAGACCGCAGTTCTCGCCGGCCCAGGCCTCGTCGAGCTGCTTGTGGAACATCTCGATGCCGGTGACGGTGGTCTTCTGCACGTCGCGGATGCCGACGATCTCGACCTCGGAGTTGATCTTCAGGGTGCCGCGCTCGGCGCGACCGGTCACCACGGTGCCACGGCCGGTGATGGTGAAGACGTCCTCGATCGGCATCAGGAACGGCTTGTCCTTGTCGCGGACCGGGTCCGGGATGAACTCGTCCACGGCATCCATGAGGTCCTCGACGGACTTGACCCACTGGGGGTCGCCCTCGAGGGCCTTCAGACCGGAGGTGCGGATGACCGGGGCGTCGTCGCCGTCGAACTCCTGGGAGGACAGCAGCTCGCGGACCTCCATCTCGACGAGCTCGAGGAGCTCCTCGTCCTCGACCATGTCCGACTTGTTCAGGGCCACGAGCAGGGCCGGCACGCCGACCTGGCGGGCCAGGAGCACGTGCTCGCGGGTCTGGGCCATCGGGCCGTCGGTGGCGGCGACCACGAGGATCGCACCGTCCATCTGAGCGGCGCCGGTGATCATGTTCTTGATGTAGTCGGCGTGACCGGGGGCGTCCACGTGGGCGTAGTGACGCTTCTCGGTCTGGTACTCCACGTGGGAGATGTTGATGGTGATGCCGCGCTGACGCTCCTCGGGGGCGGAGTCGATCGTCGCGAAGTCACGGGCCTCATTCAGGTCCGGGTACTTGTCGTACAGGACCTTCGAGATGGCGGCGGTCAGCGTGGTCTTGCCGTGGTCAACGTGGCCGATGGTGCCGATGTTGACGTGCGGCTTCGTCCGCTCGAACTTTGCCTTTGCCACTAGTTCCTCCTAAGAACTGGTTCATCGTCAAGAAGACTGCTCAGCCGCCTGGGACGTGCTGACAACTTGACTGAGTCTACTCGGATGGTACGGGGTTGGGGAAATCCCGCCCCCCCGGGGGCAAGCCCGGTCCGAGGCCGGGGGGCCCGCGGAGGGCGGCCCGGCCCTCCCCCCCCCTGAGCGCGGCCCGCCGCGCGGGGGGGGGCGGCCCGCCCGCCCCGGGCCGGCCGCCGCTGCGGCGGCCGACCCGGGGCAGGTCGTTCAGAGCGTGTGACCTGCGGTCACTCGCCCTGGGACTTCTGGACGATCTCGTCCGCCACGGCCTTGGGGACCTCGGCGTAGGAGTGGAAGGTCATCGAGTACACCGCGCGGCCCTGCGTCTTGGAGCGCAGGTCGCCGATGTAGCCGAACATCTCCGAGAGCGGCACGAGGGCGTTGACCACCTTCACGCCGGTCGCGTCCTCCATGGACTGGATCTGGCCGCGGCGGGAGTTCAGGTCGCCGATGACGTCGCCCATGAACTCCTCGGGGGTGCGGACCTCCACGGCCATCAGCGGCTCGAGGATGATCGGGTTGGCCTTGCGGACACCCTCCTTGAAGGCCTGGGAGCCGGCGATCTTGAACGCCATCTCCGAGGAGTCGACGTCGTGGTACGCACCGTCGAGCAGGGTGGCCTTCACGCCGACCATCGGGTAGCCGGCCAGCACGCCGAACTGCATGGCGTCCTGGATGCCCGCGTCCACCGAGGGGATGTACTCGCGGGGCACGCGACCGCCGGTGACGGCGTTCTCGAACTCGTAGACCTCGCCCTCGGCGGTGTCCAGGGGCTCGAAGGACAGCTGCACCTTGGCGAACTGGCCGGAGCCGCCGGTCTGCTTCTTGTGCGTGTAGTCGACCTTGTCGACCTTGCGCTTGATGGTCTCGCGGTACGCGACCTGGGGCTTGCCCACGTTGGCCTCGACCTTGAACTCGCGCTTCATGCGGTCCACGAACACGTCCAGGTGGAGCTCGCCCATGCCGCCGATCTCGGTCTGACCGGTCTCCTCGTTGAGGTTCACGCGGAACGTGGGGTCCTCGGCGACGAGCTTCTGGATGGCGGTGGAGAGCTTCTCCTGGTCACCCTTGGTCTTCGGCTCGATGGCCACGGAGATCACGGGCTCCGGGAAGGTCATCGACTCGAGAATGATCGGGTTCGCGGGATCGCACAGGGTGTCGCCCGTGGTGGTGTCCTTGAGGCCGATCACGGCGTAGATGTGGCCGGCGACCACCTCGTCCACCGGGTTCTCCTTGTTGGCGTGCATCTGGAACAGCTTGCCGATGCGCTCCTTCTTGCCCTTGGTGGCGTTGAGGATCTGCGCGCCGGACTCCAGGCGGCCGGAGTACACGCGGATGAAGGTCAGCGTGCCGAAGAAGGGGTGCGTGGCGATCTTGAAGGCCAGGGCCGAGAACGGGGCCTCCTTCGACGCCTCGCGCTCCAGCACCTGCTCCTCGTCGTTCACGGCGTGGCCCTTGACGGCGCCGGCGTCCAGCGGGTTCGGCAGGTAGGCGACCACGGCGTCCAGCATCGGCTGCACGCCACGGTTCTTGAACGCGGAGCCGCAGAACACCGGGTAGGCCTCGGCGTTCACGGTCAGCTGGCGCACGCCGGCCTGGATCTCCTCGACGGTGAGCTCCTCGCCCTCGAGGTACTTCTCCATGAGCTCCTCGGAGCTCTCGGCGACGGCCTCGACGAGCTGGTTGCGGTACTCCTCGGCCTTCTCCTGGAGCTCGGCGGGGATCTCGCGGGTCTCGTAGGAGGCGCCCATGGTGACGTCGCCCTTGGCGTCGCCCGGCCACACGAAGGCCTTCATGGAGATCAGGTCGACGACGCCCACGAAGTCGTTCTCGGCGCCGATCGGCAGCTGCATCACGAGCGGACGCGCGCCGAGGCGCTTCACGATGGTGTCGACGGTGAAGTAGAAGTCCGCGCCCAGCTTGTCCATCTTGTTGACGAAGCAGATGCGGGGGACGTCGTACTTGTCCGCCTGGCGCCACACGGTCTCCGACTGGGGCTCCACGCCCTCCTTGCCGTCGAACACGGCGACGGCGCCGTCGAGCACGCGCAGCGAGCGCTCCACCTCGACCGTGAAGTCCACGTGGCCGGGGGTGTCGATGATGTTGATCTGGTGGTCGTTCCAGAAGCAGGTCACCGCGGCGGAGGTGATGGTGATGCCGCGCTCCTTCTCCTGCTCCATCCAGTCCGTCGTCGCGCCGCCGTCGTGGGTCTCGCCCAGCTTGTGGTTGACACCCGTGTAGAACAGGATGCGCTCGGTGGTGGTGGTCTTGCCGGCATCGATGTGGGCCATGATGCCGATGTTGCGGACCTTGTGCAGGTCGGTCAGCACGTCCTGTGCCACGGTGTCTCCCTTGGTCGGGTGGAATGGGGGGCTCGTGAGGTGGATGCGGTGGGTGGCCCGTCCGAAGAGGACGCACCTGCGGCCCGAGGCGCGGATCGCGCGCCCCGGGCCACACGGATCACCAGCGGTAGTGGGCGAAGGCCTTGTTGGCCTCGGCCATCTTGTGGGTGTCCTCGCGACGCTTCACGGCGCCGCCCAGGCCGTTCGAGGCGTCCAGGATCTCGTTCATCAGACGCTCGGTCATGGTCTTCTCACGGCGGGCCTTGGAGAAGCCGACCAGCCAGCGCAGGGCCAGGGCCGTGGAGCGGCCCGGCTTGACCTCGACGGGCACCTGGTAGGTGGCGCCGCCGACGCGGCGGGAGCGCACCTCGAGGGCCGGCTTGATGTTGTCCATGGCCTTCTTGAGGGTGGCCACGGGATCGGCGCCGTTCTTGGCACGGGCGCCCTCGAGCGCACCGTACACGATGCGCTCGGCGGTGGACTTCTTGCCGTCGATGAGCACCTTGTTGATCAGCTGCGTGACCAGCGGTGAGCCGTAGACGGGATCGACGACGAGGGGGCGCTTCGGCGCAGGACCCTTACGAGGCATTACTTCTTCTCCTTCTTGGCGCCGTAGCGGGAGCGGGCCTGGCCGCGGTTCTTCACGCCCTGGGTGTCGAGGGCGCCGCGCACGATCTTGTAGCGCACGCCGGGCAGGTCCATCACACGACCGCCGCGGACGAGCACGATCGAGTGCTCCTGCAGGTTGTGGCCCTCGCCGGGGATGTAGGCGGTGACCTCGATGCCGCCGTTCAGGCGCACACGGGCGACCTTGCGCAGCGCCGAGTTCGGCTTCCTGGGCGTGGTGGTGTACACGCGGGTGCACACGCCACGACGCATGGGGTTCCCCTGCAGCGCAGGGGCCTTCGTATTGACGACCTTGGGTGAGCGGCCCTTGCGGACCAGCTGCTGAATCGTAGGCACTCTTCAGCCTTCCTGTGTTTCGGTGATCGCTGACGTGATCGACCGGCGCCCGGGGCGCCGGCTGCTCGTTCCTCTGCTCTGCCTCTCCCTGGGGGCTCGCAACGAGCAGACGTCCGCAGGCGTGCAAAAGTGTGGCATCTGCCGCGCAATGACCCCGCGACCCGGACAGCGTCCAATTTGCCACACGAAAAACAATCCTTGACAGCATAGCACGCCCCGGCGTCATCGACGAGCCGGCCCCGCACGGCCAAGGGGCCCGCCCCTCCCCCGCGTGAGCGGAGGAGCAGCGGGCCCCCTGGGGGACGCGGATCAGGCGCGGAAGTCGCCCCCGCGGCCGTAGTCGTCCAGCGAGACGGCGTGGAAGTCGTTCTCGCCGAGCGACTGGTCCAGGCCCGGGTAGTCGAAGTCCGCGAACCCGGCCGGCGAGGCGAACAGGTTGGCCTTCGCCTCCTCCGTCGGCTCCACGACGGTCTTCGTGTAGCGATCCAGGCCCGTGCCGGCCGGGATCAGCTTGCCGATGATCACGTTCTCCTTCAGGCCCAGCAGCGGGTCGGACTTGCCCTCCATGGCCGCCTGCGTCAGGACGCGGGTCGTCTCCTGGAAGGACGCGGCCGACAGCCACGAGTCCGTGGCCAGCGAGGCCTTCGTGATGCCCATCAGCTCGTCGCGGCCGGAGGCCGGCTGGCGGCCCTCGGCGACGGCGGCGCGATTGGCGGCCACGAAGCGCGCCCGGTCCGTGAGCTCACCCGGCAGCAGGTCGGTGTCACCGGACTCGATGACGGTGATGCGACGCAGCATCTGCCGGACGATGACCTCCACGTGCTTGTCGTGGATGCCCACGCCCTGGGACTGGTACACGTTCTGCACCTCGTCCACGAGGAACCGCTGCGCGGCCCGCGGGCCGAGCACGCGCAGGACCTGCTTCGGGTCCACGGCGCCGGCCACGAGCTGCGTGCCCACCGGCACGTGCTCGCCGTCCGCCACGAGGATGCGTGCACGGCGCAGCACCGGGTAGGCGATCTCCTCGGAGCCGTCGTCCGGGGTGAGCAGCAGGCGCACGGACGCCTCGGTGTCCTCGATGGTCACGCGGCCGGCGACCTCGGAGATCGGGGCGACGCCCTTCGGGGTCCGGGCCTCGAAGAGCTCCTGGATGCGGGGCAGACCCTGCGTGATGTCGTCGGCCGAGGCCACACCGCCGGTGTGGAACGTGCGCATGGTGAGCTGGGTGCCCGGCTCACCGATCGACTGGGCCGCGATGATGCCGACGGCCTCGCCGATGTCCACCAGCTGGCCGGTGGCCATCGAGCGGCCGTAGCACTTCGCGCAGGTGCCCACGGCGGACTCGCAGGTCAGGACCGAGCGGACCTTGATCTCCGTGACGCCGGCAGCCACCAGCTCGCCGATCAGCACGTCGCCCACGTCCGCGCCGGCCGAGGCCAGCACCGTGCCGTCCTCGCCCGTGACGTCCTGGGCCAGCGTGCGGGCGAAGGCCGAGTTCTCGACCTGCTCGTGGGCCACCAGCTCGCCGTCGGCGTTCGGCGCGGCGATCGTCACGGACAGGCCGCGCTCGGTGCCGCAGTCATCCTCGCGGACGATGACGTCCTGGGACACATCGACGAGACGACGGGTCAGGTAGCCCGAGTTCGCGGTCTTCAGCGCGGTGTCCGCGAGGCCCTTGCGGGCGCCGTGGGTGGCGGAGAAGTACTCGAGCACGGACAGGCCCTCGCGGTACGAGGACTTGATCGGACGCGGGATGATCTCACCCTTCGGGTTGGCCACCAGGCCGCGGATGCCCGCGATCTGGCGCACCTGGAGCCAGTTGCCTCGCGCACCGGAGGACACCATGCGGTTGATGGTGTTGAGCTCCGGCAGGCCGTCCTTCATGGCCGCGGCGACCTCGTCGGTGGCCTTGTTCCAGATGTCGATCAGCTCGGAGCGACGCTCGTCGTCCGCGATCAGGCCCTTGTCGTACTGCTGCTGCACGCGCTGGGCCTGCTCCTCGTAGCCCTCCATGATGGCGGCCTTGTCGAAGTCGGAGGTGATGTCCGAGATCGCCACGGTCACACCCGACCAGGTGCCCCAGTGGAAGCCGGCGTCCTTGAGGTTGTCCAGCGTCTGGGCGGTGACGACCATCGGGTAGCGCTCGGCCAGGTCGTTGACCAGCTGACCGAGGGTGCCCTTGGTCGCCTGCCTGTCCAGCCACGGGTAGTCGTCCGGCAGCAGCTCGTTGAACAGCACCTTGCCCAGGGTGGTCTCGATGAGGGCGATCTCGCCCTCGGACCAGCCCTCGGGGGCAGGCACGGCCGCCGACGGCACGAAGCCCTCGACGCCGATCCGTGCGGGCGCGTTCAGGTGCAGGTCGCCGCCGTCGAACGCCATGATGGCCTCGGCGACGGTCGCGTACAGGTTGCCCGCGCCGACCTCGTCCGGACGCACCGTGGTGAGGTGGTTCAGGCCGATGATCATGTCCTGGGCCGGCACGGCGACCGCGCGGCCGTCCGAGGGCTTCAGGATGTTGTGGCTCGAGAGCATGAGCAGGCGCGCCTCGGCCTGGGCCTCCGGCGACAGGGGCAGGTGGACCGCCATCTGGTCGCCGTCGAAGTCCGCGTTGAACGCGGAGCAGACCAGCGGGTGCAGCTGCAGGGCCTTGCCCTCCACGAGCTGCGGCTCGAAGGCCTGGATGCCCAGACGGTGCAGGGTGGGGGCGCGGTTCAGCAGGACCGGGTGCTCGGTGATGACCTCCTCGAGCACGTCCCAGACCTGCGGACGGAAGCGCTCCACCATGCGCTTGGCGGACTTGATGTTCTGCGCGTGGTTCAGGTCCACGAGACGCTTCATCACGAACGGCTTGAACAGCTCCAGCGCCATCTGCTTGGGCAGGCCGCACTGGTGCAGCTTGAGCTGGGGACCCACCACGATGACCGAGCGGCCCGAGTAGTCCACGCGCTTGCCGAGCAGGTTCTGACGGAAGCGGCCCTGCTTGCCCTTGAGCATGTCGGAGAGCGACTTGAGCGGGCGGTTGCCCGGGCCGGTCACCGGCCGGCCGCGGCGGCCGTTGTCGAACAGCGAGTCCACGGCCTCCTGCAGCATGCGCTTCTCGTTGTTGACGATGATCTCGGGCGCGCCGAGGTCGAGCAGCCGCTTCAGGCGGTTGTTGCGGTTGATCACGCGACGGTACAGGTCGTTGAGGTCGGAGGTCGCGAAGCGGCCGCCGTCCAGCTGCACCATCGGACGCAGCTCCGGCGGGATCACCGGGACGGCGTCCAGGACCATGCCCTCGGGCGAGTTGTCCGTGGTCAGGAACGCGTTGACGACCTTCAGGCGCTTCAGGGCGCGGGTCTTGCGCTGGCCCTTGCCCGTCTTGATGGTCTCACGCAGCATCTCGGACTCGGCCTCGAGGTCGAAGGTCTGCAGGCGACGCTGGATCGCCTCCGCGCCCATCGAGCCCTCGAAGTACTGGCCGTACTTGTCCCGCATGGCCCGGTACAGGCCCTCGTCGCCCTCGAGGTCGGCGACCTTGAGGTTCTTGAAGCGGTCCCAGACCTGCTCCTTGCGGTCCAGCTCCGCGTCCGCGCGCTTGCGGATCTGCCCCATGGTCTTGTCCGCGGCGTCGCGGGCCTTCTTCTTCTCGGCGGCCTTGGCGCCCTCGGACTCCAGCTTGGCCAGGTCCTTCTCGAGGTCGGCGGCCACCGCGGCGATGTCGGAGTCGCGCTGGTCGGCCAGGACACGGGTCTCCTGGTCGTACTCGGCCTGGAGGTTGGCCAGGTCGCGGTGCCGGGCCTCCTCGTCCACCGAGGTGATCATGTAGGCCGCGAAGTAGATGACCTTCTCGAGGTCCTTCGGCGCCAGGTCCAGCAGGTAGCCCAGGCGCGAGGGCACGCCCTTGAAGTACCAGATGTGGGTGACCGGCGCGGCGAGCTCGATGTGGCCCATGCGGTCGCGGCGCACCTTCGAGCGGGTCACCTCGACGCCGCAGCGCTCACAGATGATGCCCTTGAAGCGCACGCGCTTGTACTTGCCGCACGCGCACTCCCAGTCGCGGGTGGGGCCGAAGATCTTCTCGCAGAAGAGTCCGTCCTTCTCCGGCTTCAGGGTGCGGTAGTTGATGGTCTCCGGCTTCTTGACCTCGCCGTAGGACCAGCGGCGGATGTCCTCCGCCGTGGCCAGGCCGATGCGCATCAGGCCGAAAGAGTTGTCAGTGGACATGCTGTTCACGCTCATGCTCCGGTGAACTCCCTTGGTTCAGTGGTTCTCAGGTGACGTCTTGTGGATGCGGATCGGGCCCGGCTCAGACTTCCTCCACCGAGCTCGGCTCGGCGTGGGAGAGGTCGATGCCCAGCTCCTCGGCGGCGCGGTAGACCTCGTCCTCCGCGTCACGCATCTCGATGGCCTGGCCGTCGGCGGAGAGGACCTCCACGTTCAGGCAGAGGGACTGCATCTCCTTGATGAGCACCTTGAAGGACTCGGGAACACCCGGCTCCGGGATGTTCTCGCCCTTGACGATGGCCTCGTAGACCTTCACGCGGCCGTGGATGTCGTCCGACTTGATGGTCAGCAGCTCCTGGAGGGTGAACGCCGCGCCGTACGCCTCCAGCGCCCACACCTCCATCTCGCCGAAGCGCTGGCCGCCGAACTGGGCCTTACCGCCCAGCGGCTGCTGCGTGATCATCGAGTACGGGCCCGTGGAACGGGCGTGGATCTTGTCGTCCACCAGGTGGTGCAGCTTGAGCATGTACATGTAGCCCACGGACACCGGGTCCGGGAACGGCTCGCCGGTGCGGCCGTCGAACAGCTGCGCCTTGCCGCTGTCGCTCATGAGACGGTCGCCGTCGCGGGTCACGTTCACGTGGCCGAGCAGGCCCGTGATCTCGTACGCCTCGGCGCCGTCGAACACCGGGGTGGCCACGTTGACCGGACCGGACTGGCGCGGGAAGTTCGGCAGGTCCTTGATCCACTCCGGCTCGCCCTGGATGTCCCACCCGCGCGAGGCGGCCCAGCCCAGGTGCAGCTCCATGACCTGGCCGAGGTTCATGCGGCCGGGGACGCCGAGCGGGTTCAGCACGATGTCCACCGGGGTGCCGTCCGCCAGGAACGGCATGTCCTCCAGCGGCAGGATCTTGGAGATGACGCCCTTGTTGCCGTGGCGGCCGGCCATCTTGTCGCCGTCGGTGATCTTGCGCTTCTGCGCCACGTAGACGCGCACCAGCTGGTTCACGCCCGGGGGCAGGTCGTCGTCCTCGTCGCGGTCGAAGATGCGCACGCCGATGACGGTGCCGGACTCGCCGTGCGGCACCTTCAGGGACGTGTCGCGGACCTCGCGGGACTTCTCGCCGAAGATCGCGCGCAGCAGGCGCTCCTCCGGGGTCAGCTCGGTCTCGCCCTTCGGGGTCACGCGGCCGACCAGGATGTCGCCGGCCTCCACCTCCGCGCCGATGTGGATGATGCCGCGCTCGTCGAGCTGCGACAGCACCTCCTCGGACACGTTGGGGATGTCGCGCGTGATCTCCTCGGCGCCCAGCTTGGTGTCGCGGGCGTCGACCTCGTGCTCCTCGATGTGGATCGAGGTGAGGACGTCCTCCGAGACCATGCGCTGGGACAGGATGATCGCGTCCTCGTAGTTCAGGCCCTCCCAGGGCATGAACGCGACGAGGAGGTTCTTGCCGAGCGCGAGCTCGCCGTTGTCCGTGGCGGGGCCGTCGGCGATGATGCTCAGCGGCTCCACCCGCTCGCCCTCGGACACGCGCACGCGCTGGTTGTAGGCGTTGCCCTGGTTCGAGCGGGCGAACTTCATGATCGGGTAGTGCGTGGTGGTGCCGTCGTCGTTCATGACGGTCACCAGGTCCGCGGCCACCTCGGTCACGACGCCGCCCTGGGTGGCCGTCACGGAGTCGCCCGCGTCCACGGCCACGTACTTCTCCATGCCGGTGCCCACGTAGGGGGCCTCGGAGCGGAGCAGCGGCACGGCCTGACGCTGCATGTTCGCGCCCATGAGCGCGCGGTTGGCGTCGTCGTGCTCGAGGAACGGGATGAGGGCGGTGGCCGCCGACACCATCTGGCGCGGGGACACGTCCATGTAGTCGATCTCGTCCACGGTCGAGAGCACGGGCTCGCCGTCGCCGCCGCGCTGGCGGCAGAGCACGAGCTCCTCCACGAACCGGCCGTCCTCGTCCACCGGGGCGTTCGCCTGGGCGATCTGGAAGGCCAGCTCGTCGTCGGCGGTCAGGTAGTCCACGGTGTCCGTGACCCGGCCGTCGACCACGCGGCGGTACGGGGTCTCGATGAAGCCGAAGGAGTTGATCCGGCCGAAGGTCGCCAGCGAGCCGATGAGGCCGATGTTCGGGCCTTCCGGGGTCTCGATGGGGCACATGCGGCCGTAGTGCGACGGGTGGACGTCACGGACCTCCATGCCGGCACGGTCGCGGGACAGGCCGCCCGGGCCGAGCGCGGACAGGCGGCGCTTGTGCGTCAGGCCGGCCAGCGGGTTGTTCTGATCCATGAACTGGGACAGCTGCGAGGTGCCGAAGAACTCCTTGATCGCCGCCACCACGGGGCGGATGTTGATCAGGGTCTGCGGGGTGATCGCCTCGACGTCCTGGGTGGTCATGCGCTCGCGCACGACGCGCTCCATGCGGGACAGGCCGGTGCGGATCTGGTTCTCGATCAGCTCGCCCACCGCGCGGATGCGACGGTTGCCGAAGTGGTCGATGTCGTCGATCTCCACGCGCACGTCCACCGGCTCGCCGTCGCGCGTGCCCTTGATGGCGGTCTCGCCGGCGTGCAGCGCGGCGATGAAGTGCACCATCTGGACGATGTCGTCCTCGGTGAGCACGGACGCGTTGGGGTCGCCGAGGTGCACGTCCACGCCGAGCTTGCGGTTGAGCTTGTAGCGGCCCACCTTGGCGAGGTCGTAGCGCTTCGGGGTGAAGTACAGGTTGTTCAGCAGCGACTGCGCGGCGTCGACGGCGGCCGGCTCGCCCGGGCGCAGCTTGCGGTAGATGTCGAGCAGGGCCTCGTCCTGGTCCGCGGTGCCGTCCTTCTCGAGGGTGGCGCGGATGGAGTCGTAGTGTCCGAACTCCTCCAGGATGCGGGACTCGGTCCAGCCCATGGCCTTGAGCAGCACCGTCACGGGCTGCTTGCGCTTGCGGTCGAGGCGGACGCCGACCTGGTCGCGCTTGTCCACCTCGAGCTCGAACCAGGCGCCGCGCGAGGGGATGATCTTGGCCGAGAAGATCTCCTTGTCCGAGGTCTTGTCCGGAGTGCGCTCGAAGTAGGCGCCCGGGGAGCGGACGAGCTGGGAGACGACGACGCGCTCGGTGCCGTTGATGATGAACGTGCCGTTGCGGGTCATCAGCGGGAAGTCGCCCATGAAGACGGTCTGCTGCTTGATCTCGCCGGTCGTGTTGTTCATGAACTCGGCCTTGACGTACAGCGGGGCGGAGAAGGTCGCGTCGCGATCCTTGCACTCCTCCTCCGTCATCTTCGCGTCGGCGAACTCCGGCTCGGCGAAGGACAGGGACATGGTGCCCTGGAAGTCCTCGATCGGGGAGATCTCCTCGAAGATGTCCGTCAGTCCCGAGGTGACGGGCACGGAGTGGTCGTCGGCGGCCAGGGCGGCGTCGACGCGCGCGGCCCACCGCTCATTGCCGATCAGGCGGTCGAACGACTCGGTCTGCAGCGCCAGAAGGTCCGGCACGTCCAGCGGCTCGGAGATCTTGGCGAAGGAGACGCGTCCGGCGGAGGCGCCGGATCGCGGGGAGACGGTAGCGGTTTCGTTGGAGGTGCTCGAGGCGACCACGTAGGATCCTTCCACAGGCCTTCTGGGTTCCGTTCGCTCCCCTGCCGCGAGACGGCGGCGCCGGCCCACCGCTATATGAAGGCCGTGCGGAACCGTGCGGGCCACGGCGGGACGCGGGGTCCTGCGGGCGGCACGGAACAGGGGAGATGCAAAGATCCATCCTATCCGCGCCCGTCGCCCCTGTCCAGTCGCGGGTGCGTGACCTGGGACGCCACGAGGCCCCCGGTCCGCAGTGCGGGTCCGGGGGCCTCGTGAGGAAGCGTGATGCGGCTCAGGCCGCGATCATCACTTGAGGGTGACGGTGGCGCCGGCGCCCTCGAGCTGCTCCTTGGCCTTCTCGGCGGCCTCCTTGTTGACGCCCTCGAGGACGGGCTTGGGGGCGCCGTCCACCAGGTCCTTGGCCTCCTTCAGGCCGAGGGAGGTGAGGGCGCGCACCTCCTTGATGACGCCGATCTTCTTGTCGCCGGCGGCCTCGAGGATGACGTCGAACTCGTCCTTCTCCTCGGTGGCGGCCTCGGCACCACCGGCGGCACCGCCGGCGGCGGCCACGGCCACGGGGGCGGCGGCGGTGACGTCGAACTTCTCCTCGAACGCCTTGATGAACTCGGACAGCTCGATGAGGGTCAGCTCCTCGAACGCGGCGAGCAGCTCTTCGGTGGTCAGCTTGGCCATGATGGCTCCTTTACGGGTACGTCTTGACTACGTGTGAAGTGGTGGGCCGTGCAGCCCGGGGCGGACTGCTCAGGCAGCCTCGCCCTGCGCGGCGCGCAGCGCCTCGACCGTGCGGACGGTCTTGGACAGCGGCGCCTGGAACAGGGCGGCAGCCTTGGAGATGCTGCCCTTCATCGCGCCGGCGAACTTGGCCAGCAGCACCTCGCGGGACTCGAGGTCCGCGAGCTTCTTGATGCCGGCCTCGTCCAGGGGCTGGCCATCCATGTAGCCGCCCTTGAGCACGAGCTTCTCGTGATCCTTGGCAAAGTCACGCAGGGCCTTCGCGACGTTGACCGGGTCCCCGGTCACGAACGCGATCGCGGTGGGACCGGACAGGTGAGCCTCGAGGCCCTCCAGACCGGCGTCCTTGGCCGCGATCTCGGCCAGCGTGTTCTTCGCCACGGCGTAGGTCGCGTCCTGACGGATGGAGTCACGCAGCTGCTTGAGCTCCGTCACCGTCAGGCCACGGTATTCCGTCAGAACAGCAGCGCTGGACTCACGGAACAGGTCCGTGAGCTCAGCCACCGCCGACTCCTTCGCGGACGTCGCCATGGCACTCCTCTCGATGATGCGTGGGAACCGCCACCCCGAGACGAGAAAACGCCCCGTGCAGATGCACGGGGCGCGGCAGGAGCATCGACGCGATCGGACCCAGAGGATCGACGAGCGGATGCGAGCGTGGCTCACGTTCACCTGCGCGGGCCGTCTCCGTCAGGGAGATCCTTCGGTGGGCTCTGCCCGGAGGCAGAGCACCACGACCGGCGGTCTTCGGTAGGCACCAGCGTACACGTCCGGGGCGGGCCCGCAAAATCGACCCGGGACGACGTCGGCCGGCCGCCCCCGCTGCGGGGACGACCGGCCGGCGTCGTGGGCCCCGGTCACCGGGGCCGCGTGGCTCAGAGCTCCGAGGAGTCCACCGAGGTCACGTTCGGGTCCATGGGCACGCCCGGGCCGAAGGTGGTGGCCACGGTGGCCTTGGAGATGTAGCGGCCCTTGGAGGAGGACGGCTTCAGACGAAGGACCTCCTCGAGGGCCGCGGCGTAGTTCTCCACCAGGGCCTTGGCCTCGAAGGAGGTCTTGCCGATGATGAAGTGCAGGTTGGAGTGCTTGTCGACGCGGAAGTCGATCTTGCCGCCCTTGATGTCGGCCACGGCCTTGGCCACGTCCGGGGTCACGGTGCCGGTCTTGGGGTTCGGCATCAGGTTGCGGGGGCCGAGCACCTTGCCCAGACGGCCGACCTTGCCCATGAGCTCCGGGGAGGCCACGGCGGCGTCGAAGTCCACCCAGCCCTCGGCGATCCGGGCGATCAGGTCGTCGTCGCCCACGACGTCAGCGCCGGCGGCGCGGGCGGCCTCGGCGCGGTCACCGGTGGCGAACACGACGACGCGGGCGGTCTTGCCGGTGCCGTGGGGCAGGCTCACGGAGCCGCGGACCATCTGGTCGGCCTTGCGGGGGTCGACCGAGAGGCGGAGGGCCACCTCCACGGTGGCGTCGGTCTTGGAGGGGTTGGTCTCCTTGGCGAGGCGGATCGCCTCCACCGGCGAGTACAGATCCTCGCCGATCGCGGCCTTGGCCGCCTTGTATGCCTTGCTGCGCTGTGCCATCTGCGTTCTTCTCCTTGTGCAGTCGTGGTCTGCGGACCGCGCTCGGCCCTGCCACTGGAAGGGGGTGGGGGTGGGCGTCAGCCCTCGACGGTGATGCCCATCGAGCGGGCGGTGCCCGCGATGATCTTGGCGGCGGCCTGCACGTCGTTGGCGTTCAGGTCCTCCATCTTGGTCTGGGCGATCTCCTCGCACTGGGCCTGGGTCAGCGTGCCGACCTTGGCCGTGTGCGGGGTGGCGGAGCCCTTGGCGACGCCGGCGGCCTTCTTGATGAGCTCGGCGGCCGGCGGGGTCTTGGTCACGAAGGTGAACGAGCGGTCCTCGTACACGGTGATCTCGACCGGGATCACGTTGCCGCGCTGCGACTCGGTGGCGGCGTTGTACGCCTTGCAGAACTCCATGATGTTCACGCCGTGCTGACCCAGGGCGGGGCCGATGGGCGGGGCCGGGTTGGCGGCGCCGGCCTGGATCTGAAGCTTGATCAGACCGGTGACCTTCTTCTTGGGAGCCATGAGTGGATCCTTCTCTCACTGGGGGACCCTCGGCGCAGGAGCGCACCGGGGGCGGTGGCCGCCGTGGCGCGGCGGCCGGTGCCGCGTCCGGGCCGGCAGGCGGCCGGCCCGGTGCGGAAGCGTCGGGTGTCCTCAGATGGCCTTGGTCACCTGGTTGAAGGACAGCGTCACGGGGGTCTCGCGCTCGAAGATCGAGACGAGCACCACGAGCTGCTGGGCCTCCGGCTTGATCTCGGAGATCGTGGCCGGGAGGGTCTCGAACGGGCCGTCGTTGACGGTGACCGACTCGCCGACCTCGAAGTCCACGTGGATCGCGGGGGCGGCGGGCGCACCGGACTCGGCCGAGGCGGGGACGGCCAGGCCGGCCTTCTCGGCGGCGCGGGCGGCCTCCTGGATCACGGACGGGGCGAGCATGTCGTACACCTCGTCCAGGCTGAGCGGCTGCGGGTGGTGGGCGTCGTTGCCCACGAAGCCCGTGACGCCCGGGGTGTGCCGCACGACGCCCCACGAGGCGTCGTCGAGGTCCATGCGGACGAGCACGTAGCCCGGGATGCGCACGCGCGAGACGATCTTGCGCGTGGTGTTCTTGATCTCCACGACCTCCTCCATGGGGACCTCGATCTCGTAGATCGAGTCCTCCATGTCCTGGGTCAGGATGCGGGCCTCGAGGTTCGTCTTCACGCGCTTCTCGTAGCCGGCGTAGGTGTGGACGACGTACCAGTCGCCGGGCTGGCGGCGCAGGCGGGTGCGCAGCTCCTCGGCGGGGTCCACGGCGGGCTCGTCGTCGGCCTGCTCCTCGACGGGGGTCGGCGCGTCCTCGCCCTCGGCGACGGCCAGGTCGGCCTCCTGCACGGTGGCCTCGGCGGTCTCGTCACCGCTGCCGGCGGCCTCGTCCAGGGCGTCCTCGACGGGCGTCCCGGCGTCCTGCGCGGTCTCGGCGGTCTCCTCGG
Source organism: Micrococcus sp. GbtcB5 (assembly GCF_019091605.1). Classification (NCBI taxonomy): domain Bacteria; kingdom Bacillati; phylum Actinomycetota; class Actinomycetes; order Micrococcales; family Micrococcaceae; genus Micrococcus; species Micrococcus sp. GbtcB5. The sequence goes on along the minus strand of NZ_JAGXJK010000006.1, from coordinate 68,592 downwards.
CCACGGCGTCCTCCGACATCGGGACGGACTCCTCGGCGGGCTGACGATCCAGTTCCTGCTCGGACACGGTTCCTGCTTTCTGCTGACGGACGGCGGGCCCTGCCGTCGGGGAGGGCCCTCACGGGCGTGCGGGGGACGCGTCCTGCGACGTCGGGACCGTCCGCGCCGGGCTCAGAGGCCGCCGGCGCCGAACAGGAGACCCGCCACGGTGCCGAACACCCAGTCCAGCCCCATGACCAGCAGGATCATGAACGCCACGAAGGCGAGCACCACTCCGGTCGTGCGCAGCAGCTCCTCGCTCGTGGGGGTGACGACCTTGCGGAGCTCGTCCACCACCTGGCGCAGGAACAGCGCGATCCGCGCGAACAGCCCGCGACGCTGCCTGCTCGGCGTGGGGGTGGGTCCCCCGCCGTTCGCCGCCATCTCAGTCACGTGGCCTCACTCGTCGGATCGCCGAATCGCTTTCTACACGTCCGATGCCGAGCACGAGGCCCGGCATCGAGCAGGGCAGACAGGACTCGAACCTGCAACCTGCGGTTTTGGAGACCGCTGCGCTACCAATTGCGCCACTACCCTTCGGACCGACGGAACCGGCCGAACCCTCGCGGGATCGACCGTGATCGCGGTACCGGAGATCCAGGATACGCCATCGGGCGGCGGGAGTCGAACGGGCCCCGGGCAGTCAGTACCCTGGCAGGACGGAGTCCCGCTCCGCCCCGCCCTCCCCGTCGAGCTCGAAGAAGGTCCCCATGGCCGCGCCCGCCCGCCGCGTCTCCGCCCGTCTGTCCGCCATCGCGCCCTCCGCCACCCTCGCCGTCGACGCCCGCGCCAAGGAGCTCAAGGCCGCCGGGCGCCCGGTGATCGGCTTCGGCGCCGGCGAGCCCGACTTCCCCACCCCGGACTACGTCGTGGAGGCCGCCGTCGCCGCGGCCCGGGACCCGAAGAACCACCGCTACTCCCCCGCCGCCGGCCTGCCCGAGCTGCGGGAGGCGATCGCGGCCAAGACGCTGCGCGACTCCGGCGTGTCCCTCGAGGCCGCCCAGGTGCTCGTGACCAACGGCGGGAAGCAGGCCGTGTACAACGCCTTCGCCGCCCTGCTGGACCCGCAGGACGAGGTGCTCGTCCCCGCCCCCTACTGGACCACCTACCCGGAGGCGATCCGCCTGGCCGGCGGCGTGCCGGTGGAGGTGTTCGCCGGCCCCGAGCAGGGCTACAAGGTCACCGTGGACCAGCTCGACGAGGCCGTCACGGACCGCACCAAGGTGCTCCTGTTCGTCTCCCCCTCCAACCCCACCGGCGCCGTCTACTCCCCCGAGGAGACGGCGGCGATCGGCCAGTGGGCGCAGGAGCGGGGGCTGTGGGTGGTCACCGACGAGATCTACGAGCACCTGACCTACGACGGCATGCCGTTCACCTCGATCGTCCGCGCCGTGCCCGAGCTGGCGGAGCAGTCCGTGATCCTCAACGGCGTCGCCAAGACCTACGCCATGACGGGCTGGCGCGTCGGGTGGATGGCCGGCCCGCTGGACGTGGTCAAGGCCGCCACGAACCTGCAGTCCCACGCCACCTCGAACGTGGCCAACGTGTCGCAGCGGGCCGCCCTGGCCGCCGTCGCCGGCCCGTTGGACGCCGTGGCGGAGATGAAGACGGCGTTCGACCGTCGGCGCCGGGCCATGGTCGAAGCCATGGACGCCGTGGCGGGCTTCCACTGCCCCACCCCGCAGGGCGCGTTCTACGCGTACGTGGACGTGCGGGAGGCGCTCGGGAAGACCTACCGCGGCGGCGTCACCCCCACGACGTCGGCCGAGCTGGCCGCCTTCATCCTCGACGAGGCGGAGGTCGCCGTGGTCCCCGGCGAGGCGTTCGGCCCGTCCGGCTACCTGCGACTGTCCTACGCGCTGGGCGATGCGGACCTCGCCGAGGGCGTCGAGCGCATCCGCGCCCTGCTCAGCGCCTGAGCCGCCCACCCCGCCCCTGAGCCCCGCGACACCGCGCGCCGCGGGGCTCAGGCGTATCCGCGGCGCGCGGCCCAGCGGGTCAGCTCGTGGCGGTTGGACAGCTGGAGCTTGCGCAGCACGGAGGACACGTGGGTCTCGACCGTGCGGTCCGAGATGAACAGCTCCGCCCCGGCCTCCCGGTAGGTGTAACCGCGGGCGATCAGCCGCATGACCTCCCGCTCCCGTGCCGAGAGCCGGTCGAGGTCCTCGCCGGGGGCCGCAGCCCCGCTCGCCGCCGCGGCGGTGACGGGCGGAGGCGCGGGCGCCGTGCCGCGGAAGGCGTCGAGGACGAACCCGGCCAGCCGGGGCGAGAACACCGCGTCGCCGTCGGCCACGCGGACCGCCGCGTCCGCCACCTCCGCGCCGGAGGCCGTCTTGGTGATGTAGCCGCGGGCCCCCGCACGGATCACGGCGACGACGTCCTCGGCCGCGTCCGAGACGGACAGGGCCAGGAACCGCTGCGCGGGTCGGCGCGCGAGGACGCGCTCGGCCACCTCCGCTCCCCCGCCGCCGGCCCCGCCGGGCAGGTGCACGTCCAGCAGCACCACATCCGGCGCCAGGTCCAGCACGGTGCGGACGGCCTCGTCCACGTCCCCGGCCTCGCCGACGATGGCCAGTCGGTCCGGGTCCAGGTCGGCGCGCAGGCCGGAGCGGAAGATCGCGTGGTCGTCCACGATGACGGCCGTGCGCGGGGCGGGGTCGGTCATGGGTGCTCCTGTCCGGTGCGCGCTCGCGCACCCTCGGGCTCGGTCAGGGTCAGGTGGACCTCGGTGCCGCCCGGGCCGGACCGGATGCGGGCGGTCCCGCCGGCACGCTCCATGCGGCCGACGATCGACTCCCGCACGCCGAGCCGGTCGGCCGGGACCGTGTGCAGGTCGAAGCCGGGGCCGCGGTCCCGGACGAACACCTCCGCGACGGTGCGGCCGCGCTCGTCCTCACCGGCCTCCGCGAAGACCTGCGCGTCGCCGGCGTGCCGGGCCGCGTTCTGCATGGCCTCGCGCGCCGCGGCCGCGAGCGGCTCGAGCCACGCCCCCGCGGCCCGCCCCACGGCCACGACCTCCACCCGGACCCCGTGAGCGTCCTCGACGGCGGCGGCGTGCTGTTCGAGCGCCTCCGCCAGGGAGTGCGGGCCGCCACGGGAGTCCAGGGCGAGGAACTGACGCAGCTCACGCTCCTGGGCGCGGGCCACCCGGGCCACCACGTCCGCGTCCTGGGCGCGCCGCTGGATGAGGGCGAGGGACTGCAGCACCGAGTCGTGCAGGTGCGCCGCGATCTCGGCACGCTGGGCCTGCACCGCGAACGCGGTCCGCTCCGCGTCCCGTCGGCGCAGCCAGGCCAGGACGTAGGGCATGGCCACCAGCGCCGCGCCGGCGAGCATCGCGACGGCGGCCAGCAGAGCCCGCCACAGCTCGCCCGAGCTCACGGCGCCCAGGACGATGGCCAGCACCGCCAGCAGCACGAGGGCCGTGCCGAGCACGAGGCGGACCAGTCGTCCGCTCCGCCCGGCCCGGGACCCGCCCGCCAGGTCGAGCTGCATCCAGGCCAGGCCGAGGCCGATCACGAGGACGGCCACCGGGCCCACGAGCGCCCAGTCAACGGTGAGGCCGAGGCCGTCCGCGACGGTCAGCACGCCCACGCCGAGCACCACGGCGGCCAGCAGCACCGGCCAGCCGCCCTCGCGCACCCGCTCGAGCACCTCGGGGGCGCGACCACGCAGGGTGGGGGCGTCGGCGGCGGGGGCGCCGTCCGGACCCTCCTCCGGCATGAGCAGCCAGAGCCACACGTACAGGGCCAGGCCCGCGCCGCCCAGCAGGCTCAGCAGCGCCAGGGCCGCGCGGACGCGGCCGGCGGGCATCCCGAGGTGCCGGGCGAGCCCCGCGGCGACGCCGGACACCGGGCGGTCGGCCCCGTGCCGCATCAACGGCGGACGCGGGGCCGGCGCGGGCACGGACGGGGTGGGCATGCCCCCATCCTGCCGTGTCGGACGGGGCGGCACATCCGGGGAGGATTCCGGGAGTTCCCGGATGGGCGGGGGCCGCAGGCGGACGAGGATGGAGACATGACGAGCACACCCGACCCGTTCACCGGCCCCGGCCCCCACGTCGCCCCCGACGGAGCCGCCTCGGGCGAGACCGGCCCCGACGGACTGGACGCCCTGCCGGGCTGGCTGCGCCGCGCCGTCCTGAGCTGGGGCGTGCGCCGCTCGCCGGCCTCGTGGGTCGGCGGGGTGCTCAGCGGGGTGGCCGAGCGCTACCGCATCGACCCGCTGCTCGCCCGCGGCGTGTTCGTCGCCGTGTGCATGGTCTCCGCGGGCCTGGGCCTGCTGGCCTACGCGGCCGCCTGGGCCGTGCTCCCCGACGCCGACGGACGCGTGCAGTTCGGCCGCCTGCGCCGCGGGGAGTGGCAGGACGCCACCGTGGCCATCGGCGTGATCGGGGCGATCGGCGCCCTCAACCTGCTGCTCGGCGCCGGGTTCACCCTCATCGCCCCGGCCGTGGGCGGCCCCGGCTCCCTCGTGGGCCTGGGCGCGCTGGCCGTGCTCGTCTGGTGGCTCGTGACCCGCTGGGACGGCCGGGCGCAGGCCCGCGTGGCCCCGGGCCGTGCCCCCGACGCCGACCAGCCCGCCCACGCCGTGCCGCGCCCGGCCTGGTACGTCGGCGGGGGTCCGCGCGAGCGGGCGGCCGAGGTCACCGACCCGCACGGCTTCCGCCCCGAGTGGATCGACCCCGCGACCGGCACCTGGCGCGACCACGTCCACTCCCGCGAGCGGCGAGCCGCGGCGCGCCTGGCCGAGGAGGCCCCCCGGGCGGCCACCGCCCCGGCCGGCTCGGGGTCCGCAGCCACGGCCGCGAAGCCGCGCCTCGGGCCGATCGCGCAGGCCGCCACCTACGCCGGGGCCGTCCTCGCCGCGCTCGCCGCCCTCGGGATCAGCCTGCTGCTCGGCGTCGGTCCGACCCCCACGCTGCTGGCGGTGCCCATGCTCGTCGCCGCTCTCGCGGTGATCGCCCCCGTCCTGTTGGGCGCTCTGCTCAGCGGCCGTCGTCCCGGCACCCTCGGCCCGGCGAGCGGCATCCTCGCGGGTGCGACGGCCCTCCAGGTCGCCGTCCTCGTGGCCCTCGGCTGACCCGCCGCCCGTCGCCCGTCCCCTGACGCGACGGGGCGGGCGCGCCTAGGGTGGTGCCGACCCCCCGCACGAGAACGCCCGAGAGGACCCCCATGCGCGTCGGAATGCTCACCTCCGGAGGCGACTGCCCCGGCCTCAACGCCGTCATCCGCTCCGCCGTCCTGCACGGCATCAAGTCGTACGACATGGAGATGGTGGGCATCCGCAACGGGTGGTCCGGCCTGATCGAGAAGGACGTCGAGGACCTGCCCCGCTCCCGCGTGCGCGGCCTGGCCCGCACGGGCGGCACCATCCTCGGCACCTCCCGCACGCACCCCTACAACGCGGAGGGCGGCGGCCCGGAGAACATGCTCCGCAACCTGCGCGAGCTGGACATCGACGCCGTCATCGCGATCGGCGGCGAGGGCACCCTGGCCGGCGCGAACCGCCTGGCCGCGGACGGGCTGCCGATCGTGGGCGTGCCCAAGACGATCGACAACGACCTGCAGGGCACCGACTACACGTTCGGCTTCGACACGGCCGTGCAGATCGCCACGGACGCCATGGACCGGCTGCGCACCACGGGCGAGTCCCACCACCGCTGCATGGTCGCCGAGGTCATGGGCCGCCACGTCGGCTGGATCGCCCTGCACTCGGGCATGGCCGCCGGCGCCCACGCGATCCTCATCCCCGAGGTCCGCACCCCGATGTCCCAGGTCGCCGAGTGGGTGCAGCAGGTCCACGACCGCGGTCGCTCCCCGCTGGTCGTGGTGGCGGAGGGCTTCGTCCCCGAGGGCCACGACGACCCGCTGGCCGAGGCCGGCGTCGAGGCGTCCGGCCGGCCGCGTCTGGGCGGCATCGGCGAGTGGGTGACCCGCGAGATCGAGGAGATGACGGGCATCGAGACGCGCAGCACCATCCTGGGCCACATCCAGCGCGGCGGCGCCCCCACCGCCACGGACCGCGTGCTCTCCACGCGCTTCGGCATGGGCGCCGTCGACCTCGTCGCGCAGCGCCGCTGGGGACAGATGGTGGCGGCCAACGGCACGGAGATCATCTCCATCCCCATGAGCGCCGCCCTCAAGGGCCTCAAGAAGGTGCCGGTCTCGCGCTACGACGAGGCGAAGATCCTGTTCGGCCGGTGAGACCCGACCACCCCGCCGTCGGCGTGCTGGCCCTCGGGCTGGCGCGTCGGCTCGGCCTGCCCGACACCGCGCTGCTGCCCGACGACGCCCCGGCGGCGGGCGCCGAGCCGCGCCGCATCGAGGTGGCCCGGCAGGGCGTGGCCGAGGCGGAGGTGCTGGCCCTGCCCTGGGCCACCGTCGTGGCGGGGCCGGCGTGGTTCACGCGTGCCTGCCGCGGCGTGCCCGCCGAGGCGCTGGGCGTGGAGTCGGCCCTGCTGCGGACGGCGGTGCGCGCCGCCGCCGGGGAGGCCGTGCGCTCGCGCGGCGAGTTCACGCTCTACGCCGCCGAGGAACCGCCGCCGGTCGACCCCTCGCGCACCGTCGCCGTGTCCGACGACCCCGCCCACGTCCACGCCGTGGTCGCGCAGGCCCCCGCAGACGACGTGGCCGAGGCGGGTGTCCCCTCCTGGGAGTCCTCGGTCGCGCTCGTTCCCGACGACGGCGCAGGACGGGCGATCGAAGCCGCGGTGGCGGCGGCGGGGCATCGCGTGACGGGCGGCGTGCTGGCCTCGCTGGGCACCCTCACCCCACCGCGGCTGCGCGGTCGTGGGCTCGGCCGCTACGCGGTGGCCGTGGCGATGGACCGGGCGGCGCTGGAGGGGCTGCTGCCGTTCGCCGAGGTGCCGGCGGGCCACACAGCCGCGCACCACGTGGCGATCGCCGTCGGGCTGGAGGCGGCGGGCACGCGGACCGTCCTCGCGCTGGACTGAGCCGGCGAGTCGGTCAGCGCAGGCGGCCCACGCCGCGCGGTCGGCCGACGACCTGCCCGGCGTCCGGGGACACGAGCGGCTCCTGGCTCGCGGCGATCCAGCCGCCCTCGGCGACACCGTCCTCGCCGGGAGCGTCCTCGCGGACCAGCAGCTCGGCGTCCACGGGCACCGTGCGCTTGAGCAGCGCCAGGGCAACGGCGCCCGCCTCATGGTGCTGGGCCGCGGCGGTGACCGTCCCCACCGGACGGGCGGCGGCGCGGGCCTCGGGCGTGTCCTCGGCCGGCCGGAGGATCACGGGGGCACCGTGCTCGGGGAGCGCGTGGACGGAGCCGTCCAGGAGCAGGCGGGTGAGGCGGCGGGGCGGGCGGCCCAGGTTGTGCACGCGCGCCACGGTCTCCTGACCGCGGTAGCAGCCCTTCTCGAGGTGCACGGCGGTGCGCAGCAGGTCCAGCTCGTGCGGGATCGCGCGGTCGTCCACGTCGAGGGCCCGGCGGGGGCGGCCGGCCTCGATGCGCAGCGCCTCGGCCGCCGTCGTGCCCGCCAGGGACCAGCCCGCGAGCACGCCCGTGCCGAGCGCGCGGACGGTGGCCTCGAGGTCGGCCCGGGTGACGAGGTACTCGCGCCAGGACCAGTCCGCGCCCGGGTGGGCCGCGGGATCCGGATCGGCCGTGTAGGCCCAGCCGCCCGCCCCGACGCGCGGCCACGGGTCCAGCCACACGGTGCGGTCCTCCCAGCCGGGCACGGGCGCGGTGGCGCCCACGACGGCGACCGCCCCGGTGTGGTCCCGCAGGGTGACGTCGTGGGAGAAGCGCATCGAGGTGAGCCACGCGGCGAGGCCCGGGCCGTCCTCGCGGTCCGTGACGAGCCAGGCCGCGGCGCCGTCCTCGAGCAGGTGGGCGGCGTGCTCGATCCGCCCCTGCACGTCGAGGAAGAGGATCTCGGTGCTCGTGCCGGGGGGCAGCGTCTCGACGTGCTGCGTGCCGAGCGTGTGCAGCCAGCTCAGCCGGTCCGGGCCGGACACGGAGAGCACGGCCCGGTGGGAGAGGTCCACCAGGGCGCGGCCCCGGGCGAGGGCGCGCTGCTCGGGCAGGGGGCGACCGTAGTGCGCGGCGACGCCGGCGTCCGGGCCGAGGCCCTCGACGGCGCCGCCGGCCGGCCCCTGCGGCTCGGCCACGGCCAGGTCCAACAGCGGGCTGCGGGAGGCTGTCACGACTGCTCCCCGCGAGCCCCGCGAGGACGCTCGGCCCCCGGGGCGAGCCGACCCTCGGCCGCGCTCGGCATGCGGTCCAGGATGGCGGAGGCGTGCGCCTCGAGCTCGGCGCCCGCGGCGTCCGCGACGTCCCAGCGCCAGAACAGCTGCCCGTTCACGAGACCGGCCATGCGGGTGGCCCGGTGGTACGGGCCGGCGGCGGAGCCACTCAGGACCGCGTCCGTGGCCAGCTGCAGCTGCGGGCCCTTGATGCGGCCGTAGTACAGCTCGGACAGCGAGCCCGGATGCGTGATGGTGGCGGTCAGGCCGAAGCCCTCGTCGCCGGCGCGCAGCCGCTCGACGTCCTCGGCGGAGCGGAACGCGGGGACGATGTCCGCCGGGCGCATGCCGGGGCCGACGTCGCCGTCGCGCCGCGCCCGGTCCACCTGCCAGAAGCCGGACTCCACGGTCAGCGGACGCAGCAACGTGCCGTCCGCCTCGCACAGCCACGACTCCGCGCGGTACTCGACGAACGGCAGACCGTGCTCGGTGAAGTCCACCCGCTGGTAGAAGATCTCGGTGCCGGCGGAGCCGTCGCCGAGGCGACCCTGGCCCTCCCAGCTGCCGATGAGCCAGGACAGGGGCGCGAGCTCGGGGGTGAGGTCATAGGGGAGTTCAGTCGCCATGGCAGATCACGGCGCGGCCCGACAGCGGGCCGCGCGTCCTCAGCGCTGGCCCTTGAAGAGGCCGCTGATGACGACCGCGGCGACGGCGGCCATGCCCAGGCCGGCCAGGACCACGAGGGCCAGGAAGAAGATCTCGAGCGCAAGAAGGGTATCCATGCGGGACATCCTACCGAGCGGGCCCGACCTGTCAGGCCAGGAAGCCCACCATGACGTGCGCCACGACGCCGGCCGCGCCCACGGGCGCCAACGCGAGGGCGTAGCCCGCCCGGCGCGGGCGCAGGGTGGTGCCCACCGGCCGGTCCTCGGGTCGCGGCCGCGACGACGGCGCCGTGGCGGCGGTCAGGGACACCAGCACGGCCACCGCGAGCGCCGCGGCCGTGACGGCCGGCCGGTCCCGGGCGCCCACGCCGGCCAGCGCCGAGACGGGCCAGGCGAGCACCGTGCCGAGGGGGATGACGACGAGCGCCAGGACTCCCGGCCGGCCCTGCATCCACGGGGTGAGGCCGACGAGGGAGACCGCGGCCACCGTGACCGCCAGCGTGATGACCAGCCCGGCGACCGCGGGGGTGTCGGTCCAGCGTGAGACGGCCACCCAGCACGCCGTCACGACGGCCATGAACGCCCCTCCCATCGTGGCGACAGTGGACTCGAGGCGCAGCGGCCGGCCGGTCCCGCGCACCAGCTGGACGACAAACGAGGCCATGGTGCTCCAGGCGACGACGACGGCGAGCGGCTCGAAGAGCGTCCAGGCCCCGCTGTGGCCGTCCTCGAGCGGCGGCCACAGCAGCATGAGCAGCACCGCGGCGCCCCCGGCGACGGCCAGGGTGACGCTGAGCGAGAGGCGCGCGGGCGCCCCCATCTGCCGCGGCCAGCCCCAGGCGATGACCAGGATCACGACGGCGGCGGCGAGGGCGGCGGGGACCGGGCCCAGCAACGCGGCACCGCCCAGGACGAGGGCGGCGACGGCCGCACTCAGGGCCATGGACAAGCGCATCACCTGCCCCATCCTGCCAGGTGCGCACCGGCTCGGCCCTGGGCGGGCGACGGCGGGGCGCACCTCGCGGGCCACCGTCCTCCTTCCGTAGGGTGGCCGGCATGGCCGAACACCCCACCCCCACGACCTCCGACGCCGACGGCATGCCGCGCGTCGTCACCCCGCGCCCGGAGGAGGCGAGCGCCGTCCTGGACCTGGCCGACCGCGCCGGGGCGGCGGACGGTCATCCCCCGCTGTCGGACCAGACGCGCGTGCTGCTCGCCCGCGGCGGCCAGCTCTGGTGGGGGGCCACCCAGGGTCCGGACGGGGCGATCGACGGGGCGGCCGTGCTCGTGCCCGAGGGCGCGGCGGCCGTGCTCGAGCTCGTCGTCGACCCGGCGGCACGCCGCACCGGCCGGGGGACGGCCCTGGCCGACGCCGCGGCCGCCGCGGTCCGAGACCTGGCGCGGGAGGACACCACGAGCGTCTGGGCCCACGGCATGCTCCCGGGCGCGGTCCGGCTCGCCCGGAGGCACGGCCTCGAGCCCGTCCGCGAGCTGCGCCGGATGCGCCTGTCGCACGCGGCGCTCGCCGCCCTGCCGGAGGTGCGGCTCGCCGACGGGGTGGCCCTGCGCGGCTTCGTCCCCGGCCAGGACGAGCAGGCCTGGCTGGATGTGAACGCCGCCGCCTTCACGGACCACCCCGAACAGGGCAGCCTGACCCGCGCCGACCTCGAGGACCGCATGGCGGAGGACTGGTTCGACCCCGACGGCCTCCTGCTCGCCGCCCGCGAGGCGGACGGGCGGCTGCTCGGCTTCCACTGGACGAAGGTGGAGCCGGATGTCGGAGCCGACGGCCCGCGCGTCGGGGAGGTGTACGCCGTGGGTGTCTCCCCCGAGGCCCAGGGCCTCGGCCTCGGCCGGGCCCTGACCCTGGCGGGGCTGCACCGGATGGCGGAGCAGGGGGTCGACGTCGTGGACCTGTACGTGGACGCGGACAACACGGCCGCCGTCGCGCTCTACACGTCCCTCGGCTTCGAGCTGTTCGCCGCCGACGCCCAGTACCGCCGCCCCTGAGACCCCCGGGCGGGGACCGACCGGGCACATTCCCGCGGCCTCGTATCCTGGTGGGGCCGGCCCCGTGGGGCCGACCACGCCCCGTGCCCTGCCCCAGCAGTCGTCGCGGCCGCCGCACCCGAGAGGAACCCGCCCCATGCCCTCGTCCCACGCCGACCGCGTCGCCCGCTGGTCCACGGAGGACCGTGTTTCGGAAGGCCCCCGCGCCGAGGTGCTGGCCGCCGGCATGCTGCCGTGGCGCCGCGTGCCCGGCGGCCTCGAGGTGATGGTGATCCACCGGCCCCGCTACGACGACTGGTCGTGGCCCAAGGGCAAGCTCGATCCGGGTGAGACGCTGCCGGAGTGCGCGGTGCGCGAGCTGCGCGAGGAGGTCGGCCTCGAGCTGAGGCCGGGCATCCCGCTGTGCGTGACCGAGTACGAGGTGCCCGGCAAGCGGGGCGCCCGTCGGAGCAAGGAGGTCTGGTACTGGGCCGCCGAGGTCGACGGCCAGCGCGCCCTGCCCGACGGCGACGAGGTGGACGAGGTCCGCTGGGTCGGTCCGGACGAGGCCCGGCGGCTGCTGACGAACGACTCGGATCGCGAACCGCTCGACCTGCTGCTGCGTGCCGCCTCCCGGGGGCGCCTGCGGACCGTGCCGCTGCTGGTGCTGCGCCACGCCAAGGCCAAGCCCCGCTCCTCGTGGTCGCGCGCCGAGCAGGAGCGTCCGCTGGCGGCGACGGGCCGGCGGCAGGCGCTCGCCGTCGAGGGCCTCGTGGCGGCCTGGCGGCCGGAGCGGCTGGTCTCCTCCCCGTGGCGCCGCTGCGTGGAGACGCTGGCCCCGCTCGTGAAGTCCAGCAGGCTGCCGCTGAAGACCAAGGGCGCCTTCACGGAGACCACGGCCCGGGAGAAGCCCAAGAAGACCCGCAAGGTGATGGCCGAGCTCATGGGCCGCTCCCGGCCCCTGGTCGTGTGCACGCACCGGCCGGTGCTGCCGACGCTGTTCGAGGTGGTCGAGGACGCGGCCGCCGGCCAGGCGGACCGCGTGCTGCGGGCCTTGCCCACCGAGGATCCGTGGCTGCGGCCCGGCGCTGTGCTCGTGGTGCACCGCGCCCTCGACCTCGACGGCGACGTGGTGGCCGTCGAGGTCTACGACCCCTGGGACGACTGAGCCGCCCGCACAGGCCTCGGCCCGCACGACCGGGCCACCGTTGAGCAGGCCCGCCCCCGGCCCTAGGCTCGGGTCATGGAGAACACCGCCGCCCAGAGCCAGCCCGAGAAGATCGTCCATGAGCGCCTCACGGTGACCCGGGACCCGGACCGACAGCGCTTCGAGCTGCGCCAGGACGGGACGTTCATCGGGTTCCTCGGCTACGACCAGGAGACCGTGCGCGGCGAGGACGGTGAGGACACCGTGGTCCTGCGCCTGCAGCACACCATCATCGACGAGCAGTTCGGCCGCCGCGGCTTTGCCCGCGCCCTCGTGACCATGGTCCTGGACCGGCTGCGCGCGGAGGGTGACCGGATCGTGCCCGAGTGCTCCTACGTGGAGGACTACCTGCGCCGCTACCCCGAGTACCAGGACATGGTGTTCCACGGCTGACCGGGGGCAGGGGGCCTGCCCTGCCGTATCAACTGCCTGATACAGTGCGGCCGTGCGCGGCCGTCGCGCACCCCGTCGGAAGAAGCGCGCCATGCCCGCCCTGCCCCTCGAGGTCCTCCGGACCGTCAGCCTCCTGACCTTCCTCATCGGCCTGATCCTCTACGGGACGGGCCGCCGCTCCCGCTGGACGGCCGCCGGGGTCGCGGCCCGCGGCCACCTCATGGCCGCCTCCGCCCTGACGGTCCTGGCCACCGGCGTGTGGGCAGGCCCCGCACCACTGGCCGGAGCCTGGCTCGGCGACTCCCGGGGCGGATGGCACCTGGCCGGTGGCGTCCCCGCCTCCGGGCGGTGGAGCACGGAGGCCCTCGACGCCGCCCCCGTGGACGCCACGGCCACGGCCCTCGCCGTCCTCCTGCCGGTGTTGTGGCTGGTCCTCGTGCCCGCCCTGGCCCAGGTGACGTGGCCGCGCGTCACCGCGCCGCGCCGCACGGCCGGCCTCATCGCCCGCCGCTGGCCCGACCTGCTCCCGGTCCGCCTGCGGATCCTCCTCGTCGCAGGCCTGGGGTTCGCGCTCGCCGGCGCCGCGGCGGCCACGACCGGCCCCGGCGTCCAGGGGGCCCGGTACCGTCTGCACGTGGGCGCGGACGCGGTCCCCTTCGGCGCCGACTTCCGCGGCGCCCCGGCCGGGTCCGCCGTCGCCGGGTGGTACGCCCTGGGCGCGGCGGCGGTCGTCCTCGCGTGCGCCGCCGTCGTCGTGGCCGTGCACCACCGGCCCATGCTCAGCGGACTGAGCCCCGCAGCGGACCTGGCGGCGCGTCGGGTCGCCGTGGATCGCACCGTCCGCATCGGCGTCGCCCAGCTGTGCTGGATCGGCCTGGCCGCGGTGGCCGGGCGCCTCGAGGTCGCCGCACGCGCCACGGCCGCCGATGCCGCCGCCGCGGCCTTCGAGGCGCAGCAGGCCGGGGCGGTGAGCACACCGGAGCTCGTGGACCGGCTGCGCGAGCTGGACCCCGCCTCTCCCGCCACGACCCTGCTCCTGGGCGGCGCGGTCGCGGTGATCCTCGTCCTGGCCCTGCTCAAGCCCTACCGTGACCTCCGGACGCTGCGTGCCGACGCCGCCGTCCCGCACTCCGACACACCGGTGGCGGCGGGCCGTGGCTGAGCCCGCGGTCGAGATTGACCTCCGCTCTCCCGTCCCGCCCTTCGAGCAGATCCGGGCGCGGATCGCAGACCTCGTCGCCGCCGGCGAGCTGCCCGCCGGCACCCGCCTCCCCTCCGTCCGGGCCCTCGCGGGCGACCTCGGCATCGCCCCCAACACCGTGGTGCGCGCCTACCGCGAGCTCGAGGCGGACGGCGTCGTGCGCACGGCGCGCGGCAAGGGCACCGTGGTGGCCGACGCCCCGCCCGCCCCGGACGACGCCGCAGTGGGCGCCGCCGTCGAGCGCGCCGTGGCCCTGGCCCGGGCCGCGGGCTGGGATGCGGCCCGCCTGCGCCGGGCCGTCGACGACGCTCAGCGCGTCCGCTCGGATCGCTAGAGTGGGCCGGGTGAGCATCCCCACCCCCTACGAGGACCTCCTCGCCGACGTGATGGCCCACGGGGCCGTCAAGACGGACCGGACCGGCACGGGCACGCGCAGCGTGTTCGGCCGCCAACTGCGCTTCGACCTGGCCGAGTCCTTCCCGCTGATCACGACCAAGCGCGTGCACTTCAAGTCGGTCGCGCTCGAGCTGCTGTGGTTCCTGCGCGGGGACTCGAACGTGCGGTGGCTCCAGGAGCGCGGCGTGCGGATCTGGAACGAGTGGGCGGACGAGGACGGCGAGCTCGGCCCCGTCTACGGCGTGCAGTGGCGCTCATGGCCCACCCCGGACGGGGGCCACATCGACCAGATCGCCAAGGTCGTGGAGCAGATCCGGACGAACCCCGACTCGCGCCGGCACATCGTCACCGCGTGGAACCCAGCCGAGGTGGACGAGATGGCGCTGCCGCCCTGCCACGCGCTGTTCCAGTTCTACGTCTCCCCCGGTCAGGACGGCGCCCCCGGGCAGCTCTCGTGCCAGCTCTACCAGCGCTCCGCGGACCTGTTCCTCGGCGTGCCGTTCAACATCGCCTCGTATGCGCTGCTCACGGTGATGGTCGCGCAGCAGACCGGGCTGACTCCCGGCGAGTTCGTGTGGACCGGCGGGGACGTGCACATCTACGCGAACCACGAGGAGCAGGTGCGCGAGCAGCTCTCCCGCGAGCCGTACCCGTACCCGCGGCTGCGGCTGCGGCGCACCCCCGCGTCGATCTTCGACTATGACTACGAGGACTTCGAGGTCCTCGACTACCGTCACCACCCCACCATCACGGCGCCGATCGCCGTCTGAGCCGAGGATGCGCAGCGACCCCATGAGCCGGGCCACCCGTCCCACCGAGCCCGTGATCGCCATGATCTGGGCCCAGACCCCCGAGCGCGTCATCGGCCGCGACGGCACCATGCCGTGGCACGTCCCGGAGGACCTCGCCCACTTCCGGGCCCACACGCACGGCCACCCCGTGATCATGGGCCGGCGCACGTGGGAGTCGTTCCCGGCGCGGTTCCGCCCGCTGCCCGGGCGCACGAACATCGTGGTCTCCCGCACCCTGACGGCCACCGAGGAGGCCAGCGCGGAGCTGCGGGCCGCGGGCGCCGTCGTCGTGCCGGACTTCGGGGCGGCCCTGGCCGCCGCGGCCGAGGCCGACGGTTGTGACACCGTGTGGGTGATCGGCGGGGCGACGCTGTACGAGCAGGCCCTCGACGTGGCCTTGCGCGCCGAGGTGACCGTGATCGACGCGGACGTCGACGGCGACACGCACGCCCCGCCGCTCGACGCCCGCTGGCGGCGCACCGCCGTCGACCCCGCCCCCGACGCGTGGCTGGACTCCGCCTCCGGCCCGCGCCACCGCTTCGAACGATGGGAACGCGACTGACATGGCCCCGACCGACTCCGACCAGCGTCTGCTCTCCCCGCAGGCGGTCACGTTCCTCGCGCTCGTCGCCCTGCCCGTGCTGGCGTTCGTGTGCGCCGTGTTCGGGCTGATCCTCGTGCTGCAGGGCAAGACCATCGCCGGCCTGGTGTTCCTGCTCGTGCTGACCCAGGTGTTCGCCGTGGGCGGTCTCATCGCGTGGAACAAGCGGAAGCGCGCGCAGCAGGGCCGCTAGCCTGGAGGGCATGACTTCCGCTGCCCCCGCATCTGTGAACGCCCCCGACGCGGCCGCCGTGCCCACCGTGGGACTGGTCGGCTGGCGCGGCATGGTGGGGTCCGTCCTCCTGCAGCGCATGGCCGAGGAGGGCGACTTCGCCCGCGTCCACCCCGTCTTCTTCTCCACGTCCAACGCCGGCGGTCCCGCGCCCGTGCTCGAGGGCATGGCCGGCGACCCGGGCGTGCTCCAGGACGCGTACGACGTGGACGCGCTCAAGGCCCTGCCCGTGATCCTCACCGCGCAGGGCGGGGACTACACGCAGGCCGTGTACCCGAAGCTGCGCGCCGCCGGCTGGGACGGCATCTGGATCGACGCCGCCTCCACCCTGCGCATGGCGGACACCTCCGTGATCGCGCTGGACCCCGTGAACCGCGGCGTGATCGACGCCGCCCTGGCGAACGGGACGAAGGACTTCATCGGCGGCAACTGCACCGTGTCCTGCATGCTCATGGGCCTGGGTGGCCTGTTCAAGGCGGGCCTGGTCGAGTGGGGCACCGCCATGACCTACCAGGCGGCCTCCGGCGGCGGCGCCCGGCACATGCGCGAGCTGCTCACCCAGTACGCCGAGCTGGGCGGCGCGGTGCGGGCCGAGCTGGCCGATCCGGCGTCGGCGATCCTCGAGATCGACCGCAAGGTGATCGAGCTGCAGCGCGGCGGCCTGGACTCGACGCAGTTCGGCGTGCCGCTGGGCGGCTCGCTGATCCCCTGGATCGACTCCGACCTGGGCGACGGCGTCTCCCGCGAGGAGCGCAAGGCCTACGACGAGACCAACAAGGTGCTCGGGCTGACCGGGGCGGACCGGATCCCGTTCGACTCGCTGTGCGTGCGGATCGGCGCCATGCGCTCGCACTCGCAGGCCCTCACCCTCAAGCTCACCCAGGACGTGCCGCTGGACGAGGTCGAGCAGATCATCGCCGCGGACAACGAGTGGGTGCAGGTGGTGCCGAACACCAAGGAGGTCACGGTCACCGACCTGACCCCGATCGCCGCGACCGGCACCCTGCAGATCCCCGTCGGCCGGCTGCGCAAGCTCAACATGGGTCCCGAGTACCTCTCGGCGTTCACCGTCGGCGACCAGCTGCTGTGGGGTGCGGCCGAGCCCGTGCGTCGCATGCTGATGATCGCCACCGGCAACCTCTGAGCCGCGACGCCGGCGCCGCGGCGCGCGCGGGGACCCGGCCCCGCACCGGACCCCGGACCCGGCTCCCGTTTTCGTTCGGGAAACGGCGGGTGTTCGGGCGTTGTCGTTCGGGAAACGGCGCCCGCGCCGCCAAGGCGCGCCGTTTCCCGAACGAAAGCACTCCTGGCGGCGCCGTTTCCCGAACGAAAGCACTCCTGGGGGCGCCGTTTCCCGAACGAAAGTGAGGGGTCAGAGGCTGGTGCCGATGATCATCGGCTCGGGGTGCAGCTCGACGCCGAAGCGTTCGCGCACGCCGTCGCGCACGGTGCGCGCGACCGTCAGGACGTCCTCGGTGGTCGCGTCGCCGCGGTTGGTCATGGCGAGGGTGTGCTTCGTGGACACCGACGCGCGGCCCCCGGCCAGGCCGGTGCCGTCGGCTCCGCGGCCGTCCGGCCCGCCCTCGCGGGGGGCGACCTCGGGCAGCCCGAAGCCCTTCGCGAAGCCCGCGCGATCGATCAGCCAGGCCGCCGAGAGCTTCACGAGCGGCGTCCCGTCCTCGGCCTGGCCGGCGGCGAACGCCGGGGCGCCGTCGGGCAGGGAGGCCCGCACGGACGCGGGCACGATCGGGTTCGTGAAGTAGCTGCCCGTGGACCACGTGTCCGGGTCTGCCGGGTCGGACACCATCCCCTTGGCGGCGCGCAGGGCCAGCACCTCGCGGCGGACCACCGCGAGCGGGGCATGGGCGCCCTCCTCGACGTCGAGCGCGGCCGCCAGCTGCCCGTAGCGGACCGGCGCGGTCGGCTCGGCGTCGGAGGAGGCGCGGCGCAGCCGCAGGTCGATCGAGAGCACGATCCACCGGGGACTCGGCGCGCCGGTCTCCAGCATGGAGCGCTTGATGACGGAGTCGCGGTAGCCGAAGCGCAGGTCCGCCGGCGTCAGCTCGACGACGTCGCCCGCCTCCCGGTCCCACGCGCGCAGGGCGACGAGCACCTGCGAGACGTCCGCGCCGTAGGCGCCGACGTTCTGCACGGGCGTCGCGCCGGCCGAGCCCGGGATGCCCGAGAGCGCCTCGATCCCGCCGAGCCCGTGCGCCACGGTCCATGCGACGGCGTCGTCCCAGGGGTGGCCCGCCGCGATCCGCACGACGACGGCCTCCCCCTCGTGGCCCGCGGGCCGGGCCCCGTCGCCGGCGGGCGGCGTCTCGCCCTCGCCGGGCACCGGCCCGTCCAGCACGCGGATGCCCGCGAAGGCCAGCCGCACGACGGTGCCGGGGAAGCCCGCGTCCGCCATGAGGGTGTTGGAACCGCCGCCGAGCACGAACACCGGCTCGCCCGCCGCGTCGGCGGCGCGCACGGCCTCGATCGCCGCGGCCTCGGTGCGCGCGGTGACCCACGCGCGCGCGGGGCCGCCGACGCGGGTGGTGGTGTGGTCCGCCAGCCGCTCGCTCACGCGCTCTCCCCCGCGGGGTCGGCCAGGCGCACCACGGCCTGCGCCTTGGTCAGCACGCGCGGCTTCGCCGCGTCCGGGTTGGTGACGTTCAGGTCGATCCGCACCGTCCCGGCGGCCTCGTCCACGGCGCCGACCGTGCCGACGACCTCGAGCGTGGCGCCGGGGACGGGCGCGCCGTCGTCGTCCGTGCGCCCCGTGGTGTCCGCGACGGGCACCATGCCGGTGAAGCGGGTCTGGTAGTCGACGACGGCGCCCGGGTCGCCCGCCCAGTCCGAGACGAGCTGCACGGCCGCGCCCATGGTGAGCATCCCGTGGGCGATGACGCCGGGCAGGCCGACGTGCTCGGCGAACGTCGGGGACCAGTGGATCGGGTTGCGGTCGCCGGAGGCGCCCGCGTAGGCGACGAGGTCGGCGCGGGTGAACGTGACGGTGCGCGTGCCGACCACCTCGCCCCGGACGAGGTCGGACAGGCGGGGGGCGGTGCTCATCAGGACTCCTCTCCCCGGACCAGCAGGGTGGACGTGACGGTGGAGACGGCCGCGCCGTCCAGATCCGCAATCTCGGTGACGGTGGTGACCATGCGGTTGCCGCCGAGGGACTTCACGGCCTCGACCCGCACGGTCGCCACGACCTCATCCCCGGCCACCAGCGGCCGGTGGTGGACGAAGCGCTCGTCCGCGTGGACCACGCGCGAGAAGTCGATCCCCAGCTCGGGATCGGCGACGACGGCGGCCTCGGCGCGCTGGGCGATGACGACGGCGAAGGTCGGTGGGGCGACCAGGTCGGCGTGTCCCAGGGCCCGGGCGGCCGCGACGTCGTGGTGCGCGGGATGCCGGGCCTGCACGGCCTCGGCGAAGCCGCGGACCGCCTCACGACCGACCTGGAAGGGGGGCGCGGGCGGATAGCTCCGCCCGGCGACGTCGGGGTTCACGCTCAACTCGGGCCTCCTGCGGGACGGTTCTCGACTGCCGTCCAGCCTAACGGCCGGGGCGCCGCTCCCCCTGCCGGCGGGCGGCCTGGCGGAAGCGCACGAGCTGGGCGGACAGGTGCACGGCGACGCCCGCGCCGAGCACGCCCAGGGCGGTCCCGGAGACGGCGAGGCGTCCGGTGGTCCCGCCGACGACCGCCAGCACGATGCCCACGAGGAACAGTGCGGAGCCGGTCAGCACGAGCGTCCGGTACAGCCGGGAGCCGTGCTCCCACGGGGAGACGAAGCCGCGGGGCGCGGCGGTGCCGCGGGCGGGCTGGTGAGCGGGGCGACGCGTGGACATGCCCGCCAGGCTACCGGGGCGACGGACGGGCCCCGGAACGCGAAAGGACCCGGCCCCTCCGAGGAGGTGACCGGGTCCATCCGATTCCGTAGCGGCGGGGGGACTCGATCCCCCGACCTCACGATTATGAGTCGTGCGCTCTAACCAGCTGAGCTACGCCGCCACGACACGAGAACGCCCGCACTCACGGTTTTCACGCCGCGAGGGCGGGCTCTCATGTCAGAGCCCCGACCGGGAATCGATCCCGGGACCTCCATCTTACCAAGATGGCGCTCTACCACTGAGCTATCGGGGCAACGAGGTGAGACTCTACCAGGGCCCCGGGGCCGATGCAAAATCGGCCCCGGCCACGGCCTCCGGCGGGGTCCGCACCCCGGCCGGATCAGCGGCGGGCGCCCCGATCCGAGCGCTCCTGGGCGCCCCAGCGGGGCTTGCGGCCGCCGGGGCGTCCCCCGCGGTCGCCACGGAAGCCGCGGTCGTCCCGGTCCTTGCGGAACCCGCCGCGATCCTCGCGGGAGCCGCGGTCGTCCCGGTCCTTGCGGAAGCCGCCGCGATCGCCCCGGTCGTCCCGGTCCTTGCGGAACCCGCCGCGCTGGCCGCCGTCGCGGTCCCCGCGGAAGCCGCCGCGTTCGCCGCGGTCCTTGCGGAAGCCGCCCCGGTGCTCGCCGTCGCGCTCGGCGCGGGTCGGGCGACCGGTGTCCTTGCGCAGACCGAGGCGACGGCCGTTGATCTCCGCGTTGGCCGCGGCCTCGAGCTGGGCCGAGGTCAGGTCCGCCGGCAGCTCGACGAGCGAGTGGTTGCCGCGCAGGTCGATCGCGCCGATGGCGGAGGCGGGCAGACCCACCTCGTTCGCCAGCGCGCCCACGATGTTGCCCGGCCGCACGCGGTCCTGGTGCCCGACGGCGATCCAGTACGTCGCGTTGCCGGCCGCGGGTTCCCGGGCCGGGCCACGCGAGCCGCGGCCGTCACCGGTGCCGCGCTCACGCCCGCCCTCGCGGCCGCCGTCGCGGTCCTTGCGGCCCCGGCCGCCGCCGAACGGGATCTCCTGTTCGCGGGCCAGCAGCGGGCGACCGCCCTGGGCCATCATGCCCAGTGCGGCGGCCACGCGCGCCGGCTCGGCCTCGTGCTCGTCGACATATGCGGCGACGATCTCGCCGAACACCGCCAGCTCCTCCTCCGAGGCGCGCTCGAGGGTGCGGGTGATGCCGTCGGCGAAGCGACGCTTGCGGGCCGCGTTGACCTCGGCGACGGAGGGCACGGCCATCTCCTCGACCTGCTGGCGGGTGGTCCGCTCGATCTGCTTGAGCAGGAAGCGCTCACGCGGGGTCATGAAGAGCACGGCGTCGCCCTGACGGCCGGCGCGGCCGGTGCGGCCGATGCGGTGCACGTAGGACTCCGCGTCCTGCGGGATGTCGTAGTTGACCACGTGCGAGATGCGCTCGACGTCCAGGCCGCGGGCGGCGACGTCGGTGGCCACGAGGATGTCCACGCGGCCGGCCTTCAGGTCCTCGACGGTCTTCTCACGCTGTTTCTGGGCGATGTCACCGGAGATGGCCACGGCCTTGAACCCGGCGCGCGTGAGCTTCTGGGCGAGCTCCTCGGTGCCGGCACGGGTGCGCACGAAGGCGATGACGCCGTCGTGCTCCTCGGTCTCGAGGATCCGGCTCAGGGCCTCGAACTTCCACTGATGACCCACCTGCAGGTAGCGCTGGCGGATGGTGGCGGACGTCGTCGACTGACGGGCGACGGCCACCTCCTCCGGGGCGTTCAGGTACTGGGCGGAGATGCGGCGGATGGCCGGCGGCATGGTGGCGGAGAACAGCGCGGTCTGCTTCGTGTCCGGGGTGGAGGCGAGGATGCGGTCCACCTCCTCCGCGAAGCCCATGCGCAGCATCTCGTCCGCCTCATCCAGCACGAGGGTCTGCAGGTCGGAGAGGTCCAGCGAGCCGCGCTCGAGGTGGTCGATCACGCGGCCCGGCGTGCCGACGACGACCTGCGCGCCCCGGCGCAGGCCCGCCAGCTGCGGGCCGTACGGGGAGCCGCCGTACACGGCGAGCACGGAGACGTCGTCGAGGTGCTTGGCGTAGCTGTCGAAGGCGTCGGCCACCTGGAGGGCGAGCTCGCGGGTCGGGGCGAGGACGAGCACCTGCGGGGTGTCCGCGCGCCCGTTCACGTCCGTGGTCTCGGCGAGCCGGGACAGCGCCGGCAGCGCGAACGCGCCGGTCTTGCCGGTGCCGGTCTGGGCCAGGCCCACGACGTCGCGGCCGTCCAGCAGCAGCGGGATGGTCGCCTCCTGGATCGGCGAGGGGCGGGTGTAGCCCAGCTCCTCGACGGCGGCCAGCACGCGGGCGTCCAGGCCGAGGTCCAGGAAGGTGGGGCCGGCCGGCTCGGCCGGGGCCTCGGGGGCGGCGGGCTCGGCGGCGTCGACCTGCGGGACGGTCCCCGTGGCCTCCTGCTGCGCCTCGGCGAGCTCGGGGGCGGCCTCGGCGGTGGTCTGGGGATCGAGGATGTCGGACATGGGTCCTCCTGTGGGGATGCGCGGGCGCACGCCGAAGGACGTCGGTCGCGGGTCGACGTCGTGGGGCGCAGGGGCCAGCTGGGTCAGATGATTCCGTCCACCCGGCAGCCCCCGAGGGCCACGACGTTCGTGGCCCGCACACACATCTGCACAGACATCTGCAGTCCGGCGTGGCACACGCGTCCACGCTCACTCATCACAGGGGGAGAGACCGGATCCGGTCAGCCCAGTCTACGCCACCGGACCCGGGGCCGGGCTGTGCCCTCGGACACCCCGGCCGCGCACCGGCCGGGACGATAGGCTCGGCACGTGCCCCAGAACAGCGAAGACCGCCCCCTCGCCCGCGGGCTCGGCCGGGCCGCCGGCCGCGCCGCCCAGTCCTTCCGGGAGAATCAGCGGGCCGACGACGCACGACTGCGCGCCGAGCGCGCCCGCCTCACCGCCGAGGACGAGGAGCGCCTGGAACGGCGCCGCGCGGACCGCGAGCGCGACCTGGCCGCGCGGGACGCGGCCGAGTCCGACGCCGGCCTCGTCCACCCGCTCCTGAAGGTCGCGCGCCTCTACTGGCTCGCGGTCACCGTGGTGCTGATCGGCATCGCGGGCGCGTTCTTCTGGAACGGGGCCCGCGCACAGGACAGCGGCGAGCCCGTCATCGATCCACTCACCGGCATGGAGTCGGTGGGCGTGCTGGGCGGCGCGACGGGGCAGTTCACGATGGGCACCGCCGTCGCCCTGCTGGCCGCGGCGTCCCTGTGGGGCTGGATCGGTCTGCTGCGCCGCCGTCGCTCGGCGATCGGGACCCTGACGTTCATCGCCGTCCTGCTGGCCGCCCCCGCGTTCCTGCGGGCCAACGGCCTGCTGATCATCCTCGCCGTCGTGATGCTCCTGGGCGCCGCGCTCGTCTGGCTGCCGCCCGTGCGCTCGCGCCTGCGGCGCTGAACCCGCGCGTCCCGCCCCGCCGTCGGGCGGCGGCGCCGCTCAGTCCTCCACGGGACGGGCGGAGGCGACGACGGGCCGGGCCGTGGCGAGGTCGTACTCCATGACCTGACGGCCGCCGATCCACACGCGCAGGGCCCGCTGCATGACATCGAGTGGGTCGCCGGACCAGAGCACGAGGTCGGCGTCCTTGCCCACCTCGAGGGAGCCGATGCGGTCGTCCAACCCCAGCACGCGCGCGGGGTGGAGGGAGATGGCGCGCAGGGCGGTCTCCCGGTCCAGGCCCTCCTTCACCGACAGCGCGGCCTGGTAGACGAGGAAGTCGATGGGCACCACCGGGTGGTCGGTGATGATGCTGATCTCGACGCCGGCCCGCACCAGACGCCCCGGGTTGCGCATCGAGCGGCCCCGCAGCTCCGGCTTGGACTTGGTGGTGAACAGCGGGCCGATCAGCACCGGCACGCCGCGGGCCGCGAGCTGGTCAGCCAGCGGGTGCGCCTCGGTGCCGTGGTCCAGGACGAGGTCGTAGCCGAACTCGTCGGCCAGGCGCAGGGCGGTGGCGACGTCGTCGGTGCGGTGGCAGTGCTGGCGCCAGGGGATCGTGCGCTCCAGGACGAGGGCGAGGGCGTCGAGGTGGGGGTCGCGGGTGAAGGACTTGCCCTCGCGCTCGGCCTCCGCGCGGCGGGCCATGTAGCCCTGGGCCTCCATGAAGGCCTTGCGGATCACGAGAGCGGTGCCCAGCCGCGTGGACGGGGTGCGGCCCTTCTCCTTGTAGACGTTCTTGGGGTTCTCGCCGAGGGCGGACTTCACGCCCGAGGGGCTGCGCAGCACCATCTCGTCCACGGTGCGTCCGTGGGTGTGCAGCGCCACCGCCTGGCCGCCGATCGGGTTGCCCGAGCCGGGGTTCACGTTCACGGTGGTCACGCCGCCGGCCAGGGCGTCCCTCCAGCCCGGCTCGTTCGGGTCGACGGCGTCGATCGCCCGCACCCCGGCCATCACGGGGTCCGTCATCTCGTTGACGTCCGCGGTCGCACCGACCTCGCCCTCGGCGTGCATGCCCAGGTGGACGTGCGCGTCCACGAAGCCGGGCAGCAGCCAGCGTCCCTCGCAGTCCACCACCTCGGCGCCGTCGGGCGCCTCGACGTCGGGGCCGAGCGCGGTGATCCGGCCGTCCTCGACGAGCAGGGTGCCGTCGAACGGC
This sequence comes from Micrococcus sp. GbtcB5, assembly GCF_019091605.1. Classification (NCBI taxonomy): domain Bacteria; kingdom Bacillati; phylum Actinomycetota; class Actinomycetes; order Micrococcales; family Micrococcaceae; genus Micrococcus; species Micrococcus sp. GbtcB5. The sequence goes on along the minus strand of NZ_JAGXJK010000006.1, from coordinate 44,376 downwards.
TCGGCGGCGACGGGGACGACATGGGCGTTGACGAAGGCGGTGAGGGTCATGCCCATCACACTACGCCGCCCGGTGCTCCCCACCCGTGCGCAAACCTCTGGCACGGACGTCGGCGGGTCAGAGGCTGTCCAGGGCCCGCTCCAGGTCCGCCACGAGGTCCTCGGCGTCCTCGATGCCCACCGACAGGCGCAGCAGGTCGTCCGGGACGGCCAGCTCGGTGCCGGCCACGGAGGCGTGGGTCATCTCCGCCGGGTAGTTCATCAGCGACTCGATGCCGCCCAGGGACTCGGCGAGCTGGAACAGGCGGGTCGACTCGGCCACGCGGCGGGCCGCCGCGGCGCCGCCGGCCAGGCGCATCGATACCATGCCGCCGAAACCGCGCATCTGGCGCTGCGCGAGCTCATGGCCGGGGTGGTCCGGCAGCCCCGGGTAGAGCACCTGGGAGACCTCGGCGCGGCCGGTGAGCCACTCGGCGACGGCCTGGGCGTTGGCCTGGTGGCGGTCCATGCGCACCCCGAGCGTCTTGAGGCCGCGCGTGGTCAGGTACGCGTCCAGGGGCCCGTTCACGGCCCCCGCCGCGAACTGCTGGAACTTCACCTGCTCGGCGAGTGCGGCGTCCGGGATCACGAGCGCCCCGCCGATCACGTCCGAGTGGCCGCCGATGTACTTCGTGGTGGAGTGCACCACCACGTCCGCGCCGAGGGCGATCGGGGACTGCAGGTACGGCGTCGCGAAGGTGTTGTCCACCACGAGCAGGGCGCCGTGCGCGTGGGCCGCCTCGGCGACCGCGGCGACGTCGGAGATCTTCATCATCGGGTTGGACGGGGTCTCCAGCCACACCATGACCGGCCCCGCGGCGGCGGCGCGCTCGACGGCGGCGGCAACCTGCTCGGCGTCCCCCATGTCCACGACGACGTGCTCCACGCCCCACGGGGCGAGCACGCGGGAGATGAGGCGGTAGGAGCCGCCGTACACGTCGTTGCCGAGCACGATCGTCATGCCCGGCCGGCCCGCGCCCATGATCAGCGCGGTCTCCGCGGCCAGGCCGGAGGCGAACGTGAGGCCGGTGGCCCGGGGGGCGCCGGACTCGTCGACGCCCGCCTCGAGCGCGGCCAGCTGCTCCTGCAGCGCGTCCCGGGTGGGATTGGTGCCGCGGCCGTAGTCGTAGCCGCGCCGCAGCTCGCCGACGGCCGTCGGCGCGTACGTGCTCGAGAGGTGGATCGGCGGGACGACGGCGCCGAACACCTCATCCAGGTGCTGGCCCGCGTGCACGGCGCGCGTGCCGAAGCCTCCCCCTCGGGGGTGGGCGGGGGCGTCTTCGGCGCCGGTGTCGGGGGTGGTGGCGTGCGGGTCCTCGTGGACGTTCTGCTCGGTCATCTCGGGAGCCTCCTCGGAGAGATCGGATCGGGTGGGGCGGGCGCGGCCGGTGCGGCCGGCCTCAGGCGGTGACGTGGGCGAGGACGTCGTGCAGGGTGACGACGCCCTGGACGCGGCCGGCCTCGAGCACCAGCAGCACGGGGTCCTGGGCGAGGCGGCGGGCGACGGCGCGCAGCGGGGTGCGCGCCCCCAGGCTGGGCAGCACGGGGCCCATGACGTCGGCGACGGGGGTCTGCGCGGTGGCCCGCCCCGCGGCGAGGGCGTCCGCGAGCGCGGCCGCGGAGACGGTGCCGCGGACCTCGCCGATCCGCAGGTCGTGCCGGGGCTCGAGGACCACGGGCAGGGCGTCGACGCCGTACCGGTTCATGGTCGCGACGGCGTCCGCCACCGAGGTGGTCGGGGCCGCGGTGACGAGGGTGGGCACGGAGCCGGGGAACAGGTCGGCCTTCTCGGCCAGCAGCTCCCCCGCCGTCGCGGACCAGCGGTCGGCCTCGGCGGGGGCGCCCGCGCGGGTCGCCGGCTCGGCGTCGGCGTGCTCGAGCGCCTCGACGGGCGTGCCGGCCCCGCCGGCGGCCCCCGTGGCGCCGTCGTCGTCCGTCTGCGGGACCGCCGAGCGAGTGCGCCCGCGCGCCCACGCCGGCAGCACGGTCTCGCGGACGTCGTAGTCGAAGCCGCGCTCGTCCATCCACGGGTCGTTGAAGATCTTGGCGAGGTAGCCGCGGCCCGAGTCGGGCAGCACGATCACCATGACGTCCTCCGGGCCGAGCTCGCGCGCGGCGCGCAGGCCGGCGACGACGGCCAGGCCGGAGGAGCCGCCCACGAGCAGGCCCTCCTCGGCCGCGAGGCGGCGGGTCATGGCCAGGGCGTCGGCGTCCTCGACGGCGATGACCTCGTCCGGGACCGCGGGGTCGTAGTTGTCCACCCACATGTCCTCGCCGACGCCCTCGACGAAGTAGGGCCGGCCGGCGCCGCCGGAGTACACCGAGCCGCTGGGGTCCGCGCCGATCACGCGGACGGGACCGGACGGGCGGTCCGCCGAGACCTCCTTGAGGTAGCGGCCGGTGCCCGTGATGGTGCCGCCCGTGCCGGCGCCCATCACGACGTGGGTGACGCGTCCGGCCGTGTCCTCCCAGATCTCCGGGCCGGTGGTCTCGTAGTGGGAGGCCGGGGCGGCGGGGTTGAAGAACTGATTGGGCTGATAGGCCCCGGGGATCTCCCGCACGAGGCGGTCGGCGACCCCGTAGTAGGACTCCTCGGACGTCGGGTCCACGGCGGTGGGCGTGACGACGAGCTCGGCGCCGTACGCGCTGAGCACGTCCCGCTTCTCCTGACCCACCTTGTCCGGGGTGACGAACACGGTGCGGTAGCCCTTGAGCTGTGAGACCAGGGCCAGCCCCACGCCCGTGTTGCCCGAGGTGGGCTCCACCACGGTGCCGCCCGGGCCGAGCAGGCCCTCGCGCTCGGCCTCCTCGATCATCTTCAGCGCGATGCGGTCCTTCACGGAGCCGCCGGGGTTCAGGTACTCGACCTTCACCAGCACGGTGGCCTCGATGCCCTCCGTCACGGAGTGCAGCTTCACGAGCGGGGTGCGCCCGATCAGCTCGAGGACGTTCTCGGCATACTGCATGGGCTGCGCAGGGGTGGGCGCGGGGGTCTGTTCAGTCACGCACCCCACGCTACGCCAGCGGCCGGACGCTGGAGGAGGGCTCCGGACACGCGGGGCAACGCCCGGCGTGCGCGCCGTCACGGCCGACGTCGTCCTGTCCGGGCCCGGGTGTACGGTGCGGGCATGACCGCCCCGGACGCCGTGCGCCGCGTGCGCGTGCCCGTCCCCGTGGACGTCGCGCTCACCCTGCGCCCCCTGCAGCGCGGCGCGGCCGACCCCACGGTCCGTGCCACACCGCAGGGCGTCTGGCTCACTCTGCGCTCCCCTGCCCCGGACGCGGCGCCGGGCGGGCCGGGACGGCCGACGTCGTTGCTGGTCTCCGGCGCCCGGGAGGCCGCAGGGGGCGGCACCGTGGTGACGGCCCGCGCGTGGGGCGCGGGCGCGAGCGCCGCCGTCGCCGGAGTGGAACGCCTGCTCGGCCTGCACGACGACGGCTGGGCCGCCTTCGACGCCCTGCTGCGGCCGGACTCCGGCGCGCCCGCGCTGCCGCGGCACGTGCGCGAGGCGCGGCGGACGCGGGCCGGGCTGCGGCTGCCGGCGGCGGGCGCGCTGTCCCGGCAGCTGCTCACCGCCGTGCTCGAGCAGAAGATCACCCACGACCAGGCGCGGCACGGCTGGCGCACCCTCGTGCGGCTGGCGGCCCGGATCGACGGCGACGGGCCCGCCCCCGGCCCGGTGCCGCCGGGGATGCTGCCGCCGCCGACCCCGGCCGCCGTCCTGCGGATCCCCTCGTGGGACTGGCATGCGCGGGCCTGGGTGCAGCCCTCCCAGTCGCGGACCGTGCTGGAGGTCGCCCGGCGGGCCGCGAGCATCGACCGGCTCGGCGACGCGGTCGCCCCCGGGGACACGGCCGGGGTGGCTGCGCTGGCCCGGCGCCTGGAATCGGTGCCCGGGATCGGGCCGTGGACCACGGCCGAGGCGTTGCAGCGCAGCCACGGGGCGGCGGACCTCGTCTCCGTGGGCGACTACCACCTGGCGCAGTACGTGGGGCAGGTCCTCACGGGACGCCGGACCGACGACGCCGGGATGCTCCGCCTGCTCGCGCCGTGGGCCGGACACCGGCAGCGGGTGGTGCGGATGATCGGGCTCTCCGGAGAGCGCAAGCAGGCGTTCGGGCCCAAGCTCGCCCCGGCCGACCACCGCGCCCACTGACGCGACGCCGGGCCGGCCGAGGCCGTGCCGGCGCGTTCGGGCGGCCTCTTCGCTCCTGCACAGGCCGCTGCTCCCGGCGTGTCCTCCCCAGCCCCGGCCGGGTCCGGCCGGCCGCGTGCCCCGGGTTCCTAGCGTGGGCGATGCCGCCCCGACCGGCGCGGCGCCGCCGGGACCCTGATGAGTCCCCACCCGGGAGGAGACCGCCATGACCACCGCCTTCGAGCCCCGCCCACACACCGCCGCCGCCCCACGCGAGCCCGACCCGCACGGCCCCGGCACGCCCGGCTCCCTGCGTCCAGGCGCGCGCGGCTCCGTGCTCATCGTGACCCGCCATCCCGACCCGGACGAGGCCATGCGGCACGCGATGGCCTGGATCACCGCCTTCGAGGAGGACTGCGGCCTCGTGCTGGACACGGACGAGACCGCGCTCTACGCTGTCGGCCGGGCGGGCGACCTGGGCGAGGCCCTGCGTCGCGGCCCCCTGGTCCACGAGGACGGCAGCCCCGCCGACACCTCCGCATTCGTGGACGCGGTGCTCACCGACGGCACGTGGCGCCTGCGCGACGCCGACCCGCGGGCGTGGTCGACCACCTACCGTGCCGCCATCCTGGGCGCCGCCCCCGAGGCGGTCTGCACCATCTGGGACGTGTTCCCGCTGCCCGCCGCCTGAGGGTGACGGCCGCCGTCAGCCCACGCTCTGAGCCTGGGCCTGGGCCTGGGCCTGGGCCTGGGCCTGGGCCTGGGCCTGGGCCTGGGCCTGGGCCTGGACGACCTTCGCGCCCTCCTCGCGCAGCTCGACCTTGCGGACCTTGCCGGAGACGGTCATGGGGAAGGCGTCGAGCACGCGGACGTGGGCCGGGATCTTGAAGTGTGCGATCCGGCCCGCGGCGAACTCGCGGACGGCGTCCACCGTGAGCGGCTCGACGCCGTCCTTCATGATCACGCAGGCCATGAGCTGCTCGCCGTACTTCTCGTCCGGCACGCCCACCACCTGGACGTCCTGGATGTCCGGGTGGGTGTAGAGGAACTCCTCCACCTCGCGCGGGGAGATGTTCTCGCCACCGCGGATCACGAGGTCCTTGATGCGGCCCTCGATGCGCACGGAGCCGTCCTCGTCCATGGAGGCGAGGTCGCCGGAGTGCATCCAGCCGTCGGCGTCCAGCACCTCGGCGGTCTTCTCGGGGGCGTCCCAGTAGCCGAGCATCACGGAGTAGCCGCGAGTGCACAGCTCGCCCGTGGCCCCGCGGGGCACGATGTCGCCGGTGACGGGGTCCACGATCTTCGTCTCCACGTGCGGCATGGTCCGGCCGACCGTCTGGGTGCGCACCTCCAGGGAGTCGTCGCGGCGGGTCATGGTGGACACGGGCGCGGTCTCCGTCATGCCGTAGCAGATGGCCACCTCGGACATGTGGAACCGGTCGATCACCTTCTTCATCACCTCGACGGGACACGTGGAGCCGGCCATCACGCCGGTGCGCAGCGTGGACAGGTCCAACGCGTCCGCCTCAGGCCGGGCGAGCATGGCGATGAACATCGCCGGCACGCCGTACAGGCTCGTCGCACCGGTGGCGGCCACCGCCCGCAGCGCCGAGACCGGCTCGAAGCTGCGCGCCGGGATGACGGCGAGCGAGCCGTGGGAGACGGTGGCGATCACGCCGATCACCATGCCGAAGCAGTGGAAGAACGGCACCGGGATCACCACGGTGTCCTCCTCCGTGTAGCCCAGCAGCTCACCGATGTGGAAGCCGTTGTTCAGCACGTTGCGATACGTCAGCGTGACGCCCTTGGGGAAGCCGGTGGTGCCTGAGGTGTACTGCAGGTTCACGGGGTCCGCCGGCCGGGTGGCGGCCTCGCGCACGGCGAGGTCCTCGTCCGAGACCCGCGCGGCCCCGGCCAGGAAGTCGGCCCACGTGCCCTCGGCCACGGGATCGGCGGCGTGCCGGTCGGCCACGTCGCCGGCCTGCACGTGCGCGTAGGCGTCCTCGCCGCTCCCGGCCGGCAGCATGATCAGCTGCCGCAGGTGCGGCGCCGACTCACGGGCCACGGCGCGTGCGGTGGCGGGCGGGTCCATGCGTGCGTCCGCGCAGGCCACCACCAGCCCGCGCATGTCGCACTGCTCGACCACGTAGGTCAGCTCGTGGGCGCGGTACGCCGGGTTGAGGTTCACGAGGATGACGCCGGCACGCGCCGCGCCGTAGAGCAGCGAGACCCACTCGGCGACGTTGGGACTCCACATGCCGATCCGGTCCCCCGCCTCGTAGCCGGCGGCCATGAGCGCCTTGGCCACCGTCACGGACTCCTCACGCAGCTGCCTGTAGGTCCAGGTACGGCCGGTGGCCGGGTCCCCGTCCGGTCCACACTCCAGGAGCGCGGCGCGGTCGGCGAACCGGCGGGCGGTGTCGTCGAGGTTCTGGGCCAGAGTCTGCTCGAGCAGCTCGACGTCGGTCGGTCCCTGGGTGAAGGACTCGGGGGCGGTGGACTCGGTCATCGGGCGCTCCTCGCGGACGTTCGGGCGACGCCGCACGGCGTCACGATGCACGGCCGTGCCGCCGCCGGACCGCAGAGGGCATTGGATGTGACACGGACCACAGGCAGGCTACGTCGCCGGGCGGGAGGCCGCCACCTCCCGGGGCGGGGACACGGGGGGCGCCCCGGCCCCGGCCCGGGCCCCGGACGGCAGAAGACCCCGGGACCGTGTGGTCCCGGGGTCTTCGTTCCGGTGGCAGATACTGGATTCGAACCAGTGAAGGCAGTGCCAGCTGATTTACAGTCAGCCCCCTTTGGCCGCTCGGGAAATCTGCCGTGCCACCCGGCGGCTGCTGGGCGTCTCGAGGACGACCGCACCGGTCGGGCGAGAGTCGACTGTACAGCATCCCCGCGCCACGCCGCCAATCGGCCCGGGACCGCGTCCGCCGTCCCCGGTAGGCTGGCCCGCAGAGCGCCCCGCGCGGCCCCGCAGTGGCCGTCGTCGACGGGCGCACCCCGTCCGCAGACCCTGAAGGAGAGCACCCGTGGCCAGCGATTCCACGTTCGACGTCGTCAGCAAGGTGGACAGCCAGGAGGTGTCCAACGCCCTGAACCAGGCGCAGAAGGAGATCGCCCAGCGCTACGACTTCAAGGGCGTCGGCGCCGAGATCGACTTCTCCGGCGAGAAGATCCTCATGAAGGCCTCCTCCGAGGAGCGCGTCAAGGCCGTCAAGGACGTGTTCGAGTCCAAGCTCGTCAAGCGCGGCATCTCCCTCAAGTCCCTCGACGCCGGCGCCCCGTTCGCCTCCGGCAAGGAGTACCGCATCGAGGCGACCATGAAGGAGGGCATCGACCAGCCCACCGCGAAGAAGATCACGAAGCTGATCCGCGACGAGGGCCCCAAGTCCGTCAAGGCCCAGATCCAGGGGGACGAGCTGCGCGTGTCCTCCAAGTCCCGCGACGACCTGCAGTCGGTCATCGCGATGCTCAAGGACTTCGAGGACGCGGACCTGCAGTTCGTGAACTTCCGCTGATCCCCACGCCGCCTCCCCTCCGATCCCACCAGGAGTCCCCATGCTGTACCTGATCGACCCTCGCGGGGCCGTGTGGTCCGCCGACACCACGATCGGCCGGGCGCGGGCCCGGGCCCGCGTGGACGGCCGCCCGGTCGACGACCTGAAGTTCACCAAGGCCGCCATGCTCCTGACCTTCGACGACCATGTGGACCTCGCGCTGCGTCACGGCGTCGCCGCCCCGCGCGGCCTCCTCCTCGACCACGGGTTCGTGGCCCAGGTGCTCGCCCCCGCGAACCTGAAGGCCCAGCGCGCCAACCAGGACGCGATCGCCGAGCAGCTCGCGGTGGTGGAACGTCGCACGGAGGACGTCGGATCGCTGCGCTCCCACCGGCACGCGGCCGCCTACGAGGGCGCGGACCAGAGTCTGGAGCGCCGCATCACGAAGGCGAAGGAGGCGGCCCGCGAGACGCTCCAGGCGGCCCCGGACGAGGACCTCGTCCGCCACTGGACGCGCCTGGGTGGCGCGGTCCCGGCCACGCTCCAGGCCGACCGCGACCGCTGACCCGCCGGCCGCCGTCGTCGCGGTGGCTCCCGCGGACGGCGGCTCAGGCCGCCGCGAGCCAGACGTTTCGGCGGTTTCGCGGCCCGATCTGCAGCAGAATCATCTGGCTCACGAGCAGAAACGTCTGGCTCGGCGCTCCTCGGCGGTCGCGGGCTCGCAGCCTCCCGCCTCGCCCTCGCCACGGAACCCCGCGCCCGCTCAGGGCGTGGGGTTCCGTGCGTCGTAGCGCAGGAAGCCGGGCTGCCACCGCATCAGCGCGCTCACGCCGAGCATGCACAGCACACCGCCGGCCAGCAGGGTCGGCCCCTCCCCCAGGCCCACGGACGCACCGCCGGTGATCAGCTCGCCCAGGCGCGGCCCGCCCGCCACCACGACGACGAACACGCCCTGCAGCCGGCCGCGCAGGTGGTCCGGGGTCGCGGACTGCAGGATCGAGCCGCGGAAGACGCCGGAGAGCGAGTCCGCGGCCCCGCCCACCGCCATGCACAGCGCGGCGAGGGCGAACGCGAGCGTGAGGCGGGGATCGCCGTCGGGCAGGGACCGCGCCCACCACACCACGCCGCCGAACGCGGCCACCGCCGCGCCCCACACGAGGATCGAGACGTACACGCCCCAGCCCTGCGCATGCAGGCGTGTGAACGGCGCGGAGAACAGCCCCGCGAGGAACGCGCCCGCCGCCATCGCGGCCAGCAGCACCCCGACGGCGGCCTCACCGCCGCCGAGCACCACGGCGCCGATGGCGGGCAGCAGGGCGCGCGGGAACGCCGTCGTCATGGCCACGATGTCCGCCAGGAAGGTCATCCGCAGGTTCGGTCGCGAGCCGAGGAAGCGCAGGCCCTCGACCACCGAGGCCAGGCCCCAGCGCGCCCCCGAGGCGGGCGCGGCCTCGCCCCGCTGCGGCGGCAGGGACGGCAGCCGCCACACGGCGTACAGGGCGGCGAGGAAGGTGACGACGTCGATCGAGTAGGTCCACGCGTAGCCGACCGCCGCCACGAGCACGCCGCCCAGCACGGGGCCGACCATGAGGGCCACGGAGAACGTCATCATGTTCAGCGCGTTCGCCGTCGGCACGAGCGGCAGGCCCACGAGCGCGGGGATGATCGCGCCGCGGGTGGGCTGGTTGATGCCGGACGCGCCGGAGTGCAGGGCCACGAGGGCGTACAGCACCGGCACCGACTCGAGCCCGGCCCAGGCCTGCGCAGCGATGCCGACCGTGGTCAGCCACATGACGGCCGACGAGGTCAGTGCGACGCGGCGGCGGTCGTGCCGGTCCGCGATCGCGCCGCCGTACAGGCCCGCGACCACGAGCGGCACGAGCGCGGCGAGGCCGAGCAGGCCCACCGCGAACGAGGAGCCGGTCAGGGCGAACACCTCGAGGGACACCGCCACGAGCGTGAGCTGCGTGCCCACGTACGCGAGCGTGTTGCCCAGCCACAGCCGCCGGTAGGCGGGTGAGACCCGCAGCGGGGTGATGTCGAGGAGGAGGCGGGCCACCCCGGAAGCCTAGCGCCGGGGCGGCCAGGGCCCGCCCCGGATCAGGCGGTCGGGACGGAGGCCCCGTCGCGGGAGATGCGGGTCATCTCCTCCCGGTCCACGACCTTCACCCGCTCCCGCGCCACCGGACCGGCCTCCGTCGCCTGCGCACCCAAGGACTTCTCATGCTCATCCAGAGCATGCCAACCAGCCCACGTGGTGTACGGCACCTCACGGGACTCGAGCAGCTCGATCACGGACTCCTCCGACGGCTCCTGGGCCGTCCACAGCCCCGGCTCGTCCTCGATCAGATGCTTGATCGTCTCCAGGGAGTCACCCTTGGTGTGCCCGATCAACCCCACCGGGCCCCGCTTGATCCACCCCGAGGCGTACAGGCCCGGCACGGGGGCACCGTCCGCGTCGAGCACCCGGCCTTCCGCGTTCGGGATCACCCCGCGCACCTCATCGAACTCCACCCCCTCCACGGGCGAACCGAAGTAGCCCACCGCCCGGTAGATCGCCTGCACCGGGTAGTCCACCGTCTCCCCCGTCGGGCGGACCCCACCGGAACCGTCCAGCTCCATTCGGCGCATCCGCAGACCGTCCACCCGGCCGTCGCCGTCCTCGTCCAGGAACTCCTCGGGGGCCTGCAGGAAATGCAGGTGCAGCCGACGCGAGGCGCTCTGCTGACGGTCCTCCTGCTCCATGAGCCAGTTCGTCAGCGTCCCGACCATGGTGCGGACCTGGTTGTTCTCCTCGATCGCCTTCTCCGAGGCCGCATCGAAGTCGAAGTCCTCCTCGTACAACACGATGTCCACATCCCGGGAATGCGCCAGCTCCCGCAGCTCCAACGGGGTGAACTTCACCTGCGCCGGCCCACGCCGACCGAACACGTGCACATCCGTGACCGGGGAAGCGGCCAGGTCCCGGTACACGTTGTCCGGGATCTCGGTGGGCAACAGGTCCTCGGCATGCTTGGACAGGATCCGGGCCACATCCAGGGCCACGTTCCCGTTGCCGATCACCGCCACCTGCGTGGCCTCCAACGGCCAGTGCCGCGGCACATCCGGGTGCCCGTCATACCAGGACGCGAAGTCCGCGCCACCGAACGAGCCGGCCAACTCCACCCCGGGCACGTCCAGGGCCGCGTCCCGCACCGCACCGGTGGAGAACACGATCGCGTCGTAATGCCGACGCAGGTCCGCCAGGCTCAGGTCCGTGCCGTAGTCCACATTCCCCAGGAAACGGATGTCCCCGCGGTCCATGACCTTGTGCAGGGCGGTGACGATGCCCTTGATGCGCGGGTGGTCCGGGGCCACCCCGTAGCGGATGAGGCCGAACGGGGCCGGGTACCGGTCGAACAGGTCGATGCTGACACGGAAGTCCCGTTCCTCCTTGGTCAGGATGTCCGCCGTGTACACCCCGGCGGGTCCGGCACCGATGATGGCGATGCGCAACGGGCGGTCAGGGCGAACGGTCACGGTGGGTGGGTCCTTTTCGACGACGGCGGGGCACGCCGGCGGAGCGCGGGGCAAGGCCCGGCACCGGCGCGCGGGATCGACCCCCCAGTCTACCGCCGTGACCGGGAGGAACCTGGGTGAGAGTGCTCACCCGGACCGTACAGTGGTCCGCGTGAGCCCCTCCTCCCCCGCTGTCCGGCCCGGCGTGACCCCCGACGGCGCCGCCCCCGACACCGGCGCCCTGCCCACCGTCTCCCCCGCCCCGGCCGATGACCCGCGTGGGCTGGCCCTCGGCTTCACCGCCTACTTCGTGTGGGGCCTGCTGCCGCTCTACATGGCGGTGCTCGCGCCCGCCGGGGCCCTGGAGATCGTGGTGGTGCGCATCGGCTTCGCCCTGATCTTCTGCCTGCTGCTGCTGACCGTGATGCGCCGCCTGCGCGAGCTGGGGACGGCGCTGGCCACGCCCGGCCGCTGGGGCACCACGGGTCTGGCCGCCGGGATCATCGCGGTGAACTGGCTGCTGTACGCGGTCTCGGTCACCACGGGCAACGTGCTCCAGGCGTCGCTGGGCTACTTCATGAACCCGCTGGTGAATGTCCTGCTCGGCGTGCTCTTCCTCGGGGAGCGGCTGCGGCGGGGCCAGTGGGTGGCCGTCGGGATCGCGGTGGCCGCCGTCGTCGTGATGTCCGCGGCGATGGGGCAGGTGCCGTGGATCGCGCTCGGGCTGGCCACCTCGTTCGGGCTCTACGGCTTCGTGAAGAAGCGCTTCCCCTCCCCCGTGCACGCGGTGACCGCGATGACCGCCGAGACCGTGGTGCTGATCCCCGTGTTCGTGGTGGGCAGCGTGCTGCTGGCGCAGGCCGGGCTGCTCACCACCGTCACCGAGGGGCCCGGCCACTTCTGGCTCATGGCCGGGCTCGGCGTGCTCACCGCCGTTCCGCTCATCCTGTTCTCGGCGGCGGCCCGCTCCCTGACGCTGACCACGCTCGGGATGCTGCAGTACACGGCGCCCATCCTGCAGTTCCTCGTGGCGGTCACGGTCCTCGGCGAGCAGATGCCCGCGGCCCGCTGGGCGGGCTTCGGGCTCATCTGGCTCTCGCTGGCGGTCTTCACCCTCGACCAGCTGAACGCCTCCCGCCTGCAGCGTCGGGCGGTCCGGGCCGGGCAGGGCGCGCACGCCTAGACTGGCGGCATGCCCGCCAAGCCCCCCGCCCCCGTGTACCTCCCGGCCTTCCAGCGGCTCGTCCCGGACCTGCTGGGCGACGCCTGGGCCGAGGACGACGGCCTCGCCCCCGCCGACGTCGACGCCCGGCTGGCCCAGTCCCCCGCGGCGGAGCAGCTCGGCGCCGGGCTCATGATCCCGGCTGCTCTCCGCGAGTTCTACCTCGCCCTGGGCAACTGCGGCGACCTCATGGAGACGGACCACTACGTGTGGGACCCCGAGGACCTCGAGGTGCGGGACGGCTTCCTCATGTTCCTGGAGGATGCGGACGAGACGGTCGTGTGGGGCCTGCCGGTGGACAACCTGGCGTTGCCGGACCCGCTGGTGTGGCGGCGCTCCGCCGGTGCCGACGCGCCCGAGGGCGAGTGGCAGGACGAGGGCGGCACCTTCAGCGAGTTCCTGACGGACCTGCTCGCGTGGACCTTCGAGGACCCCGAGGACGACGACGAGGGGCCGGACCGGTGACCGCGCCCGCCCCGGTCTCCCACGCCCCGGACGGCTACGTCTGCCCGTTCTGCGGGCTCGTGGCCGGCGACGTCTCCGACCCGGGCAACCGCTGCGAGCTCGGGGACACCGTCTACCAGGACGAGGACCTGATCGTGCTGATCGCCGTGGACGGGTTCGGCGACCACGAGGGCCACGCCATGGTCTGCCCGGCCGAGCACTACGAGAACCTCTACGACCTGCCCCCGCGCGTGCTGCAGCGCATCGCCCTGATGGCCCAGCAGGTGGCGCTGGCCATGAAGCGCGCGTGGGCCCCGGACGGGGTCTCCACGCGCCAGCACAACGAGCCCGCCGGCAACCAGCACGTGTGGCACTACCACCTGCACGTGTTCCCCCGCTTCGAGGGGGACATGCTCTACCGGCAGCTGCGCCACCCGGTGGCCCCGGAGGTCCGCGCCGGCAAGGCGCGGGAGCTCGCGGCCGCGCTGGACCCCGCCCCGACCCGCCTGGACTGAGCGGCCTCCCCGGATCGAGGCGGCGACGCCGCCGACCGCGGCGTCAGGCCGAGCGCCCGACCACGTAGTCGGCGAACGCCTCGAGCGCCGCCTTCACGGCGGAGTCCGGCAACGGGTCGAGCGCCTGCTTGGCCTGCTCCGCCCAGCCGCGGGTGATCGCCCACGCCTCGTCGATGGCGGGGTGGCCCGTGAGCGCGGCGACGGCGGCGGCCAGCTGCTCGTCGGTGTCGAGCGGCCCGTCCACGAGCGCGCGCACCCGGCGGGCGTCCTCGGCCTCCGGCCCCTCGCCCTGCGCGGCGCGGGCCAGCAGCAGCGTGGTCAGGGTGGGCACGCGCTCGCGCAGGTCCGTGCCGGGGACCTTGCCGATCCGCTCGGCGTCGCCGGTGAGGTCGATCAGGTCGTCGGCGAGCTGGAAGGCCAGGCCCACCTTCTCGCCGTATGCGCGCATCACCTGGACGGCGGCCTCGTCGGCTCCGCCCAGCAGCGCGCCGAGCATGCCGGCCGCGGCGATCAGCGAGCCGGTCTTGCCGGAGAGCACCGCGTAGTAGTGCTCGATCGGGTCCGCGCCCTCGGCCGGGCCGCGGGTCTCCCACAGCTGGCCCTGCACGAGGCGTTCGAAGGTGTCCGCCTGGATCTGCACGGGCCGCGGGCCCAGCTCGGCCATGAGCTGGGAGGCGCGGGCGAAGATCAGGTCGCCGGCCAGGATCGCCGCCGAGTTGCCCCACAGCCGGTGGGCGGCGGGAGCGCCGCGGCGCACGGGGGCCTCGTCCATCACGTCGTCGTGGTACAGCGTGGCCAGGTGCGTCAGCTCCATCACGACGGCGGCCTGGCGGGCGGGCGCGTCCACGTCGGCGACCTCGCCGGAGGCCAGGGCGGGGTCGCCCAGGAGGGAGGCGAGCACCGTCAGGACCGGACGGACCCGCTTGCCGCCGGCGGCCAGCAGGTGGTGGGCGGCGGTGTCGGAGAACAGGTCGTCGAAGCCGAGGGCAGTGTCCAGCTGCTCCTCGACCTGCTCGAGCGCGGTCAGCACGACCTCCAGGACACGGCCGTGCTCGGCGAGGGGTTCGAAGCCGGAGGGCAGGGCGAAGCCGGGGTCTGCGGTGGTCACCGGGCAAGCCTACCCAACGGCGCGCCGCCCGCGGTCGTCAGCGCGGGGGTGAGCGCCTCGAGCACGCGGACGGCCCGGTCGACGGCGTCGCCGCCCCGCGCGTCCACCGTGTTGCCCATGACCTTCACCGCGGCCCGCAGCAGCGGGGGTGCGGCCATCCCGGCGCCCAGCGCCGCCTTCATCACCCGCGGATCGCCGATCAGGCGGGCGAACCGGGCGCCGAGGGCGAAGTGGCGGCCCCACAGGTGCTGGGTGATCACCGGGTAACGGGACAGGATCGCGTCCGCGGCGCCGTCGGTCCCGGCCGCGTGCGCCTGCACGGCCAGGTCCGCGGCGAGGCGGGCCGCCTCCATCGCGAACCCGATGCCCTCGCCGTTGAACGGGGAGACCATGCCGGCCGCGTCGCCCACCAGGAGCATGCCCGGCACGTGCTGCGGGGTGCGGTTGAACGCCATCGGCAGGGCCGCGCCGAGGATCCGCGAGGTGCGCGTCTGCTCGGCGATCCCCCAGTCCGCGGTGAGCGCCCCGGTCCAGGACTTCAGCAGCCCGCGGTAGTCCAGCTTCCCGAACTGCGGGGAGGTGTCCAGGATGCCCAGGCCCACGTTCACGGTGCCGTCCGCGAGCGGGAAGAGCCAGCCGTATCCGGGCAGCGGGTTGCCCTCGGCGTCCGGCAGGCGCAGCCAGGACTCCATCCACTCCCCCCGGTCGCCGGGCGGGGCGGGGATCGCCCCGTCGACGGCGGCGCCGGCGGTGTAATAGGCCCGCACGGCCACGCCCATGGGCCGGTCCTCGCGGCGGTGCAGGCCCGCGGAGACGGCGGCGCGGGCGGAGACGCCGTCGCACGCGAGCACGATCGGTGCGGTGAAGCGGGCGGTCTCCCCGGTCTTTCGGCCGTTCGGCGCGATCAGCTCCGCGTCCAGCCCGACCACGCGTCCGGCCTCGTCCCGCACGACGCCGGTGACGGCGTGCCGCTCGCGGACCTCGGCGCCGCGGGTGCGCGCCAGGTCCGCCAGGAGGGCGTCGAAATCGCGGCGGGTGCGCGTGAGCGCGTAGTCCGGCCAGGTCTGGGTGGGCGCCCACGGCACGTCCACGCTGCGCTCGCCCGCGCGCAGCCGCAGGCCGCGGATGACGCGCCAGCCGCCGTCGTCGCCGGGCTCACCCCGGTGGGGCACGCCGAGCAGCTGCAGCTCCCGGACCGCCTGCGGGGTGAGGCCGTCGCCGCAGACCTTCTCACGCGGGTGCGCGGTCTTCTCGAGCACCACCACGTCCAGCCCCGCCGCGGCGAGGTGGGCGGCGGCGGTGGCGCCGGCGGGGCCGCAGCCGGAGATCAGCACGTCGGCACGGCGCACGACGGCGGGGGTCGAGTCGGGCGCGGGCGACGTCGGCGTGTCGGTCACTGGGGGGCCTCCTCGGCGGCGAGCTCGGCGGTGGGCGGGGCGGGGGCCGGGCCGGCGTCCGGCGCGGGGTCCGGGACGGGGCACGCGGGCGGGAACGTGGCGCGCACCGCCGCGGCCAGGGCGGCGGCGACGCGCGGGCGGTCGGCGCGGTCGCAGCGGACCTCGAGCAGACGCCGGCCGCGCACCGGGTCGGACAGGGCCCGGACGAGGTCGACGCGGTCGGTGACCCGCGTGTGCGGGACGCCGTACGCGGCGGCCAGGGCGGCCAGGTCCACGCCGTGCGGGGTGCCGAAGAGCCGCTCGACGGGGTCCGCCATGCCGGGCGCCTCGGCCACGGCCCCGTGTTCGAGGCTCGCGAAGATCGCCCCTCCGTCGTCGTTGACGACCACGAGGTCGAGGTCCGGCTCGGTCTCGGTGGGTCCCACGAGCAAGCCGCCCGCCTCGTGCAGGGCGGTGAGGTCGCCGAGCAGGGCCACGGTCCGCCGTCCGCGCGCCAGTGCGACGCCCGCGGCCGTGGAGACGGTCCCGTCGATCCCGGCGAGCCCGCGGTTGGCGTACACCTCCGCGTCCGGCGCCGAGGGGGGCCGCCAGGTCAGGTCCACGTCCCGGATCACCGAGGACGAGCCCAGCACGAGCGGGCCCCGGGCCATGGCGGCGCTCACGTGCGCCACCGTCTGCGGGCTGAGCCGGCCGCCGGCGTCGGTGCTGACGAGCACGTCCTCCACGGCGGCCTGGGCGCGCATCGAGGCGTGCTGCCACGCGGCGAGCCAGCCGGGCTCGCCCTGCCCGGCGAAGGCGGCGAGCTCCTCGAGGGTCTCCACGGGCGTCTCCCGGCGCCGGCCCGGCTCGAACCACGGGGCGGGCTCGGGGGCGTGCAGGGCCGTGGCGACGTCGGGGCCGGCCAGCAGCGCGTTGACCGTCCGGGTGAGCGTGGGCCGGCCGAACAGCACGACCCGTTCGATGCGGGCGGCCAGGGGGTGCGCGTCCGCGTCGCGCCCGCCGGCCGCGCCCAGCAGGAGCGGATAGGCGGCGATGGCGTTGGCGGAGAACCGCGCGTTCGACGACGGCTCGGCCAGCAGGGGTAGGCCCAGGGACAGCGCGAAGGCCGCGGCCACGGGGCCGGCGCCGTGGCAGGCCAGCACGACGGTGCGCCGCTGGTCCAGGCGGGCGACGTCCAGCTCGGGCAGCCCCGAGAGCACCGCCCCGGGCGCCCGGTAGGCCGACGCGGCGGCGGCCGGGCTCGCGCCGGTCGGGGCGACGGCCGGAACAGGGACGTGCGGCGCCGCGGCGGCGCCCATGGCGGCCGCCTCCTCAGGGCTCGGCACGAGCGGGTCGCGGAAGTGCAGGTTCAGGTGGACGGGCCCGGCCGGGGCCTCTGCCATCGTCACCGGACCGGGCGCGCCGTCGTCGGAACCGGCCTCGGCGACGACCCCCTCGGCCGCCAGCAGGGCCCGGCGCACGGTGGCCCGCACATGGCGCAGATGCTGCTCGGCGTCCACGACGTCGGCCGCGTCGCAGCCGAGGGAGGCGGCATGGCGGACGTGCGTGCCGAACACGCCCCTCTGGTCCGTGGTCTGGTTCGCGCCGGTGCCGTGCAGCTCGGGCGGACGATCCGCGGTCAGCGCGATCACGCGCGTGCCGGCGTGGAAGGACTCCATCAGGGCGGGCACCAGGTTCCCGACGGCGGTGCCCGAGGTGGTCAGCACGCCCACCGGGCGCCCCGAGGCCAGCGAGAGCCCGTGGGCGAGGAAGCCGGCCGAGCGCTCGTCCACCCGCACGTGCAGGCGGACCTCGCCGGCGCGCTCGAGGGCCGCGAGCGCGTAGGCCAGCGGGGCGGAGCGGGAGCCGGGGCAGACCACCGCGTCCCGCATGCCGGCGTCGATCAGGGCGGTGGCGACGGCGCGCGCCACGGAGAGGGAGTCGACGGAGGTCATGGTGGCCACCAGTCTAGGCCCGGGCGCGGACGGGCCCCGGACGCGGCGAGGCCGCCACGGTGACGCGGTGGCGCCGGCCGTGACGGCCTCGTCGAGGGTCCTCGCGGAGGCGGGGGTCAGCCCTTCGGGCCCTTGCCGTTGCCCTTGCCCTTGCCGTTGTTGCCCTTGCCCTTGTTGCCCTTCTCCTTGCCGGCGCCCTTGCCGATGCCGTTGTTCCCGGTGGCGTTGAACACCTGGACGACGCTCGGACGCGGGGCCGCGACCTTGTCGCCCACCTGGACCGGGCCGGTCGGGCTCAGGAAGTCCGGGAAGGAGGAGGTGTGCGCGCCCCAGGTGCCGTCCTCGCCCGGGTGCTGGACGTTGACGAACACGGAGTTGTCGCGGTCGTGGATCACGGGGCCGCAGGTCTCGGCGTCGCGCGGGACGGCGAGGAACTGCTGGACGCGGCCGCGCTCGGCGCCGTCGAGGGTGACCTTGTGCAGCGCGTCGGCGTAGCCGATGGTGCCGGGCTGGCCGTCGGTGGAGATCCAGAGGTTGCCCTCGGAGTCGAACGCCAGGTTGTCCGGGCAGGAGATCGGGGAGACCTTCTCCTTCGGGTAGCCGGCGAAGTAGGCCGAGGAGGAGACCGCCGGGTCGCCGGCGAGCAGCAGGATGACCCAGGTGAAGGCGGTGGAGGTGTGATCCCCGCCCTGCTCGGTGATCTCGATGACGTGGCCGTCGCGGTTGCCGATGACCGGGTTGGCCTCGTCCACGGCGGTGCGCTTGGTGTTGTTGGTCAGGGCCGCGTAGACCTTGCCGGTGACCGGGTTGGTCTCGACGTCCTCCGGGCGGTCCATCTTGGTGGCGCCCATCTTGTCTGCCGCGAGGCGGGTGTAGACGAGGACCTCGGCCAGGGACATGCCCGGGACGAAGGACGTCTTCTCGTCGGCCAGGGCGATCCACTCTCCGGAGCCGTCGAAGGCGCCGTCCGAGGGCAGGGTGCCCCTGCCGTCGATCTGGGCGGCCGGGGAGTCGCCGGAGAACCTGGCCACGTAGAGGGTGCCCTTGTCCATCAGGCGCATGTTGTGCTTCTTGTCGCCCTCGCGGACCTTCTCGGCCGAGACGAACTTGTACAGGTAGTCGTGGCGCTCGTCGTCGCCGGAGTAGACCACGGCGTGGCCGGACGGGGAGATCACGGCGGTGCCGGCCTCGTGCTTGAAGCGGCCCAGGAGGGTGTGCTTCACGGGCGTGGAGGTGGGGTCCTCGGGGTCGATCTCGACGACCCAGCCGAAGCGGTTGGCCTCGTTCTCGTAGCCGGGCTTGGTCAGGTCGAAGCGGTCGTGGACCTTCTCCCAGCCGCGGCGGGTGGCGGAGGTGGAGATGCCGTAGCGCTTCTCCTCGGCGGTGCCGCGGCCCTTGAAGTACTGGTTGAAGTTCTCCTCGCCGGAGAGCACGGTGCCCCACGGGGTGGTGCCGCCGGCGCAGTTGTTCAGGGTGCCCAGCACGCGGGTGCCGGTCGGGTCCTCGACGGTCGTGAGCAGCGCGTGGCCGGCGGCCGGGCCGCGGACCTCGAACTCGGTGGTGCCGGTGATGCGGCGGTTGCGGCGGCCGCCGCGGACGTACTCCCACTGGGCGCCGCGCTTGGCACGCTTGAGGTCCACGATGGACAGGCCGTGGGCCTGGAGGCCGACGTTGACGACGTCCTCGAAGTTCGAGGCGATGTACTCCGGGGAGAACATGATGTTCTCGTTGGTGTACTCGTGGTTGGAGACGAGGTAGCCGGAGCGGTCGTTGCCGCCGTCGGTGATGATGTTCAGGTAGTCGTTGTTGTAGCCGAACTGGGCGGCCTGCGACGCACCGGTCTGGTGCTCGATGTCGAACTCCGGGGAGTCGGCGAACAGCGGGTCGCCCCAGCGGATCACGGTGCCCCAGTCGTAGCCCTCCGGCACGGTCATGGTGTCCACGGTGCGGGTCACCGGGGCGATGGGCTCGAAGGGGAGCTTGCCGCCGCCGGTCGGGCGCCGGCCGTTGTCTGCGAGCGCCTCGGGGGCCTGGGCCACCTGGGAGCCGATGACGACGGCGGCGGCGAGGCCGGTGCCGCCGACCAGGGCGGAGCGGCGCGAGATGGCGGTCTCCGCGATCTGCTGGAAGGTCGGGTTCGCCGAGGTGTTGGGCACCGGGTGGGCGCACGCGTTGCCGCACTTGAGCTCGCACGTGACGGCGGAGCGGTTGCCACGGGTGTGGCCGGCCATGGGGAGGAGGCGCTTCAGCATGACGGGGTCCTTCGCGTCGTGGGGATGGTTCGGGGTCCGGTGCCGGGCCGGAGGCGACCCCGGGGGTGAGGCCGGCCGGGGCTGCCATCACCTTGGCCCCTCGCTCCGAGCGGCGAGCCACGCCCAGGTGGCCGCGAGTTGAACTCTTCCCGGCCGCCGGATTTCGTCCCGTTGACGTGCTGTAATCCGGCTCACATTCCCCGCGTCGACGGGGACCGGGCGGGCCCGTCAGCCCTGCGCGGCCAGCACCGCGTGGGCCGCGCGCAGGCGGTCGGCCCACCACGCCTGCCGCGCCCCGTCCGCCCGGACGCGGTCGAGCAGCTCCGGGTCGGGGGCGGGGGCCCGCTCCCCCGGTGCCGGGAGGGCCCCCGCGCGTGGGCGCCAGGCCGGGGCGACGACGTCGTGCTCGAAGAGGGCCGCGGTGCCGAGCCCGCATGCGTGCGGCAGGGACGGCAGGCAGGCGGCGAGCGCGGCGCCGCCGGCAATGCCCACGGAGGTGTCCAGCGCTGAGGAGACCACCGCGGGCAGCCCCGCGGCCGCCACGATCGCCGCGGCCCGGCGCACGCCCCCGAGCGGCTGGACCTTCACCACGATCAGGTCCGCGGCGCCGGCGGCCGCGACGGCGAGGGGGTCCTCGGCCTTGCGGACCGCCTCGTCCGCGGCGATCGGGGTGGGGACGCCCCGGGCGCGCAGCTCCGCGCGGACCTCCGCGAGGTCGGTGATGCCGGGCACGGGCTGCTCGGCGTACTCGAGGCCGACGTCGGCCAGCGCGGTGAGCACGTCCACGGCCTCGGTGGGCGTCCAACCGGCGTTGGCGTCGACGCGGACCTGCGCGTGGGGCAGCAGCGCGCGCACCCGCCGTACGCGGGCCAGGTCGGCCTCGCGGCTGCCGGGGACGAGCCCGCCCTCGGGGCCGTGCTCGGCCACCTTGACCTTGACCGCGGTGATGCCGTCGCCGTAGCGGGCCAGGACGGCCTCGACGTCGTCCGCGGCCACCGCGGGCACGGTGGCGTTGACGGGGACCGTCTCGCGGACCGGGGCGGGCCAGCCCTGCCAGCCGGCCTCGATCGCGGCGGCCAGCCACGCGGCGCACTCGTGCGGACCGTACTCCGGGAACGGGGAGAACTCGGCCCAGCCCGCCGGGCCGCGCAGCAGCAGGGCGTGGCGCAGGTCCGTGCCGCGGAACCGCACGCGCATCGGCAGGGCGACCGCGACGGCGTCGGCCAGCAGCTCCTCGACGCTCGGCAGGGCGGGACCGCCCGGCGCGCCGGGCAGCGGGGGCAGGGCGGGGGCGGTGCTCATGCGGCCAGTCTAGGAAGGGCGCTCGGCTCTCGTTCCGACGGGCGCCGGCGGGGTGGGACTGTCTGTGTCGGCGCCGACGCTCAGACGGCGCGGAGGTAGCCGAGGGCTCGGGCCAGGTCCACGGCGCGGTCGTGGGCGCCGAGCACCCCCTCCAGGCCGGCGACGACGGCGGCCGTCACCTCCTCGGTGAGATGCCAGTCGGCGGTGAACGGGTCGTCGAAGCGCGCCCACGCCGTGCCCACGGCCGCGAGCGCGCGGGTCATCTCGGTGAGGTCCCGGAAGACCGGTCGCGGCTCGTCCAGGCGGTCCTCCCAGCCCTCGTCTCCCGGGGCCATGAGCACTTGGCCGGTGGAGGCCGCGTGGATGAACGGGTCGGCGCCCTGCTTGGCCACCACGGTCCAGTCGTCGTTCCAGTCCACCAGCAGCGCACCGGTTCGGTGGTTCCACCGGTAGCCGGCCTGCTCGTCCCACAGGCGGTCCAGCGGGAAGAACATCACGGGCAGGCCGAGGGTGTCGATCTCCAGCCACTCCGGTCCCACGTAGCGGTAGAAGTCGGCCAGGTCCGGGGCGAGGGGCTCCTCGGCGGCCCACTCGATGGGCTCCTGCCGGCTCAGCCGGCCGAACGGGGCCAGGGCGTCCCGGGCGGCCAGCAGGTCCTCGGCCAAGAGACGGGGCCGGGGGCCCGGCTCGGCACCCGGGCCGGGGGCCGAGCCGGTGGAGTCGCGGAGGGCCGGGCGATGTCCGTGGGCGGGGGGCACGCGGGTCATGGCCCCAGGCTAGGCAGGCGGCTCAGAGGCGCGGAGGACGGGGCGGCGACGGGGGCGTGACCGTCCGATGAAGCCTGCATGACGGCTGCGCGTCCGACACAATGGAACCCATGCCCCCCACCGCCCGCGCCCCGCGCCGCCTCCCCTCGTGGACGTGGTGGCTGGCGCTGGCCGCGTGCGTGGCCGGCGTCGTGCTGGTCTACGCCGCCCTGGTGTGGTCCTCCGCCGGCCAGGTGCTCGAGTACCAGGTGTTCCGCGCCGTCGAGGAGCGCTACGCGGACACCGTGCCGGACGTGGCCTCCCAGGTGGTGCGGATCCTGCCGCTCGGGCTGGCGGTCGGCATGGCGCTGGCCTCGCTCGGCGCGCTCGCCGTGGCCCGGTGGCGGCGGCGGGGGCTGCTCGCCCTCCTCGTGCTGGTCGGGTCCAACCTCACCACGCAGCTGCTCAAGGCGGCGCTTCCGCGGCCCGAGCACGCCGACGGGGTCCCGTGGTCCGGCGGCAACTCACTGCCCTCGGGCCACATGACGCTCGCGACGGGCGCCGCGGTGGCCGCGCTGCTGCTCGTGCCCGCCCGGTGGCGACCGCTCACCACCGTCCTCGGCGCCGTGGTGAGCGCCTGCACCGGCGCCGTCGCCTACACGGAGGCCTGGCACCGGCCGTCGGACATGGCCGCCGCGGCGCTCGTGTCCGCCGCCTGGGGCCTGCTCGCCGTGCCGTTCGCCCGGTACGACGGCGCACCGCGGCCCGCACCGCGCGGCGCCCGCGGCGTGGAGGCCACGCTCTGGTCCCTGGGCGTCGCGGGCCTGGCGGCCGGGCTGACGCTGCTGGCCCTCACCCTCGACACCCCCGCGACCAGCGGCGCAGGCCCCCACCCGGCGGCCGAGCCGGCCGGGATCCTGCTCAGCGCCTCCCCCGCGGTCCTGCTGTGGGGCGCGCTCGGCACGGCCTTCCGCCGCGGCCGCGCGGACTGACCCCTCCCCGCACGCTCACCGCACCCCCACCACGCGACGAGCCCTGCGATGTGGCGGCCATACCTCGCGGATGGCCGCCACATCGCAGGGCTCGTCGCGTGGTCGGGGCGGGCGGGGATCGTCCGGATCAGATCCGGGCGAGGGCCGCCGTCGGGTCGTGGAGGCAGTCCGCCACGAACGTGAGGAACGCGCTCGCGGTGGCGCCGTCGGTGACGCGGTGGTCGAAGGTCACGGTCATCTCGGTGACCTTGCGGACCACGATCTCCCCGTCCACGACCCACGGGCGGTCGATGATCCGGCCGATGCCGAGCATCCCGACCTCGGGCACGTTGATGATCGGCGTGGCGCCGTCCGTGCCCAGCGGGCCGTAGTTGTTCAGCGTGAACGTGCCGCGGGTGAGCTCGGCCGGGGCGGCCCTGCCCGCGCGGGCGCGGCTGACGGTGTCGTTGATGGCGGCGGTGAGCTCGTCCGCGGACAGCTTCTCCGCGTGCTCGACGGAGGGCACCATGAGGCCGCGGTCGGTCTGCACGGCCAGGCCGAGGTGGACGCCGTCGACCTCCACGATCTCGTCCTTGCCGTCCGCCCCGGCCTCGATGCGCGCGTTCATCACCGGGTACCGGCGCAGGCCGGCCAGGGTGAAGCGGGCGATCAGGCCGAGCAGCGAGGGCGCGTTCTCCGGGTCCTTCGCCTTGAGCGCGGCCCGCAGCTCGAGCAGGGCGGTGACGTCCACGTCCAGCCACGCCGTGACCTCCGGGACCTCGCGGCGCGAGCGGGAGAGCTGGTCCGCGATCACCTTGCGCACCCCCGAGATCGGGGTGCGGGCGACGACGGCCAGGCCGGTCCGCCCGTCCACGGCGCCCCCCTGCGCGGCGGCCGCGGCCGCCGGGACGGCTGCGACCGACGGGGCCTGGGCCGGGGTGGCCTGCGGGGCGAAGCCCTCGACCGCCGCGAGCACGTCGGCGCGAGTGATCAGGCCGTCCGGGCCCGTGCCGGTCAGCGCGGCCACGTCCACGCCCTTCTCGCGGGCGAGCTTGCGGACGATCGGGGAGGTCACACGCGGGGCGCCGGCCCCGGCCGTGGGGGCCGGCGTCGGGCGGGCGGCGCCGCGGCCACGCTTGGACGGACGGCTGCGGGAGGTGGCCTTGTGGCCGGAGGTGCCGTAGCCGATGAGCACGGCGCCGGAGGCCTCGTCGTCGGAGCCGGCAACGTCGCCGTCGCCGCCGCGGGCCTTGTCCGGCTTCGGCTGGACGCCGGCCATCTCCTCCTCGCGGTAGCTCAGCGCGCCGGGGCGGGCGGCCTCGGCAGCGGCCGCACCGGTGGCCGGCGGGACGGCCAGGGCCTCGGTGCCGGCGACGGGCGCGGAGCCCTCACCGGACTCGCCGGCCGCGCCGACGGTGATCAGCGGGCTGCCGACGTCCATGGTCTCGCCCTCGGCACCGTGCAGGGTCAGCACGGTGCCGGCGTACGGGCTCGGCACCTCGACGAGGGCCTTGGCGGTCTCGACCTCGACCATGGGCTGGTCGACGGCCACGGTGTCGCCCTCGGCGACGAGCCAGCGGACGATGTCGGCCTCGGTCAGGCCTTCGCCCAGGTCGGGCAGCAGGAAGGTGTTGCTCATGCGCGGGCCTCCTCGGCGTCCAGGTCCCAGTTCAGGTCGTCGATCGCGTCCAGGATGCGGTCGATGTTCGGCAGGTGGTGCTCCTCGAGCTTCGGCGCGGGGAACGGGATGTCGAAGCCGGTCACGCGGCCCACGGGCGCCGCCAGCGAGTGGAAGCAGCGCTGCTGGATCCGGGCCACCAGCTCGGAGGCCACGGACGCGAAGCCCTGCGGCTCGGCGACGACGACGGCGCGGCCGGTCTTGGCGACCGAGGCGGCCATCGTGTCCTCGTCCAGCGGGTTCACGGTGCGCAGGTCCACGACCTCCACCGAGAGCCCCTCCTCCGCGGCCGCGTGGGCGGCGGCGAGGCAGGTGGGCACCGAGGGGCCGTAGGAGACGAGGGTGACGTCCGTGCCCTCGCGGACGACGGCGGCGCGCGCCCAGGCCTCGCCGTGCTCCTTCTTGTCCTCGACGCGGGCCCAGCCCTCCTCGAACTCGGTGCGCAGCTGGTCGAGGTCGAGCTCGGCCTTGGTCCAGTACATCTTCTTGGGCTCCATGAAGACCACCGGGTCGTCCAGGCGGATGGCCGAGCGCAGCATCATGTACGCGTCCTTCACCGAGGCCGGGGTGTACACCTTCAGGCCCGGGGTGTGCGCGTAGTAGGACTCGGAGGAGTCGCAGTGGTGCTCCACGCCGCCGATGCCGCCGCCGTAGGGGATGCGGATGGTGATCGGCATGGGCGTGGCGCCCTTGGTGCGGTTGCGCATCTTGGCCACGTGCGAGGCGATCTGCTCGAAGGCCGGGTACGCGAACGCGTCGAACTGCATCTCGATCACGGGGCGGGCGCCGCCGAGGGCCATGCCCACGGCCATGCCCGCGATGCCGGACTCGGCCAGCGGGGTGTCGAAGCAGCGCTCCTCGCCGAAGCGCGCGGTCAGCCCGTCCGTGATGCGGAAGACACCGCCGAGGGTGCCGACGTCCTCGCCGAACACCACCACCATGTCGTCGGCGGCCATCTCGTCGGCCAGCGCCGCGTTGAGCGCGGCGGCGAAGGTCAGGGTCGCCATGCTCAGGCCTCCTGGTTCTCGGAACGGGACAGCTCCTCGGCCAGCTGCGCGCGCTGGGCGGCGAGCTGCGGGGTCTGCACGGAGTAGACGTGGTCGAACAGCTCGAGCGGATCGAGCTCCGTCTCGGCGTTCATGGCGTCGCGCAGCTGCTGCGCGACGTCCTCGGCGTCGCGGGCGATCTGGGCCGAGACCTCCTCGGTGAGGGCGCCGGTGGACTCGAGGTAGGCGGTCATGCGGCGCAGCGGGTCGCGCGCCTCCCACTCCTTCACCTCGGCCTCGTCGCGGTAGCGCGAGGGGTCGTCCGTGTTGGTGTGCGCCTGCATGCGGTAGGTGTCCGCCTCCACGAGGAAGGGGCCCTGTCCCTGCCGGCACAGCTCCACGGCGCGGCCCAGCACGGCCAGCAGGGCGCCGAGGTCGTTGCCGTCCACGCGCTCGCCGGCCAGGCCGTAGCCCACGGCCTTGTGGGCCAGGGACGGGGCGGCCGACTGCTTGGCGAACGGCACGGAGATGGCGAACTTGTTGTTCTGCACGAAGAAGATCACCGGCAGCTTGAACACGGCCGCGAAGTTCAGCGCCTCGTGGAAGTCGCCCTCGGAGGTGCCGCCGTCGCCGACCATGGCCAGGCACACGACCTCCTCGCCGCGCAGGCGGGCGGCCTTGGCCATCCCGACGGCGTGCAGCATCTGGGTGGTCAGGGGCGTGGACTGGATGGAGACGTGGTGCTTCTGGGGGTCGTAGCCCTGATGCCAGGTGCCCTGGTAGGCCACCATCACCTCGAGCGGCGGGACGCCGCGGGCGATCACGGCCACGGTGTCGCGGTAGGTCGGGAACAGCCAGTCGTGCTCGCCCAGGCAGACGGCGGCGGCGACCTCGGAGGCTTCCTGGCCGTGCGAGGACGGATAGACGGCCATGCGGCCCTGGCGCACCAGGGCGTAGGCCTGGTCGTTGACGCGGCGGCCGATGACGAGGTGGCGGTAGGCGGCCAGCAGCTCCTCGTCGGAGGGCAGGGGATACTCGTGGCCGGGCTCGGTGCCCTGCTCCTCCGGGGCCAGCAGCGTGCCGTCCTCGCCGATCAGCTGGATGCGGCGGGCGGCGGGGAGCAGGTACTCCTCGAGGGAGATGCCGAAGGCGGCGCCGGCGTTCGGGCGGGTCTCGGCCTCGTCGGTCCGGGCGGCCCCGGGCACGGCGGGGGTGGGGTCACTCATGGCGGGTCCTCTCGATCTGTGGCCTTCAGTGTGCCCAAGAGGGGCAATGTGTCGCTCGCCCGCCCGGGATCACGAGACAATCGGGTGCAAACCAGGCACTCCATCAGACGAACTGCTATGGTGACTCGTGCCACGTAGACGGTCCGCCGCCGCGTGGCCGACCCCGTCCGCCCCGCCCCAGGAGGAGCCATGGCCGCCGAGCCGCTGGACCGCGTGGACCGCGCGATCGTCCGCGAACTGACGCAGGACGGGCGGATGTCCGTCGCGGCCCTGGCCGAGCGCGTGCACATCTCCCGCGCGCACTGCTACTCGCGCCTGAACCGCCTGCAGGACGCGGGCGTGATCACAGGCTTCACCGTGCGGGTCGACCCCGTCAAGGTCGGCTTCGGGGCCTCCGCCCACGTGACCATGAAGCTGCGTCAGCACGACTGGCGCGAGCTGCGTGCCACGCTCCTGGCCATCCCCGAGGTCTCCCACGTCTCCCTCGTGGGCGGGAACATGGACGTGATCCTGCTGGTCCGCGCGCGGGACACCGCCGACCTGCGCCGTGTGATCTTCGACGAGCTGCAGACCCTGCCGAGCGTCGTCGACACGCAGACGTACATGGTGTTCGACGACCAGGCCTCCGGGCAGACCATCCCCCCGGACGAGACCGCCGACTGAGCCGACGGCCCGGCGCCCCGGTCAGCGCGAGCGCACGACGACGGCCGGCGGGTCCGCCACGGCCCCCGGCCCGCGCGGCAGCACCGCGGCGAACACGACCGCTCCGACACCGCAGACGACCGCGAGGGAGCCGACGCCGACGGCCAGCCCGGCCGCGGCGGTCACCCCGGAGAGCAGCAGCGGCCCGGCCAGCATCCCCGCGTCGGACATCGAGCGCCACAGGCCGAGGAACTGGGCGCGCGCGTTGGGCGGCGAGTGGTCCGCCCCGAGGGTCATCACGATCCCCGCGCCGAAGCCGTTGCCGATGCCCAGCAGCACCGCCGCCGCCGCGAACGCCGTCGGCTCCCGGGTGAGGCTGATCGCCAGGAACCCCGCCCCCAGCAGGGTCAGGCACGGCACCGCCACAGCGCGCCGGCCGAAGCGGTCCATGAGCCGGCCCGAGGGGTAGAAGAGCAGCAGGTCCGCCGCGCCGGCCAGGCCGAAGACGAGCGACGCCGTCGCCGCGTCCAGGCCCAGGTGCGTGGCCCACAGCGGGATGACGGCGTTGCGCGCCGCGCGGGCGGCGGAGACGGCCACGACACCGAAGCCGGCCGTGAGCAACGCCCCGCGCCGGGCGCGCGCCACGTCCAGCAGCCGGGGTCGACCGGCCGGGCCGGGCTCCTCCCCCGCCACCGGATCGGACGCCGGCACCGGCAGATCCCGGATCCGCAGGCACAGCAGGGCGCCGACGGCCATGGCCGCGGCGGCCGCGGCGAACGCGCCGTCCAGCCCGAGCGGGGCCTGCGCGGCGGCGCCCAGGAACGGGCCCAGGAAGGTCCCGATCCGCACGGTCCCGCCGAGCGTGGACATCGCGCGGGCCCGGTGCGTGGCCGGCACCGCCACCGCCAGGTACGCCTGCCGGGCCAGGTTGAACCCGGCCCCGGCCATGCCCACGGCGAGCACCGCGGCCAGGAACAGCGCCAGCCGCCCCGGCTCGGCCACCCCCGCCGCCGACGGCCCGGAGGACACCCCGGCCGTCGTCGCCCAGGCCAGGCCTGCGCCGGCCGTGCCGAGCACGGCGGAGACGACCATGGTGACCCGCTCCCCCGCCCGGGCCGCGAGCGCCGAGGCCGGCCCGTTGGCCACGAGCGAGCCGAGCCCCACCAGCAGCACGACGGCGGCCGCCCGCGCCGCGTCCAGGCCGAGGGCCAGCGCCGCCACCGCGAGCGCGGGCGTCATGGCGCCCAGGCCGACGGCGTAGACGGTGGAGGGGGCGTAGATCTGCACGGCGTCGCGCAGCGCCTCCCGGGTGCGGGCGGCGGAGGCGGAGCGGGGACGCATGCCCGCGAGCGTAGCGGGACGGCACGCGCGCCATCGTCGTGGGACCGGGTCACTACGCTGGTGCCATGGCCTCCCGCACCGCCTCTCCACCGCCCTCGCTCGCCCCGTCGCCCGCCGCTGCCCGCGGCGCCCTGGACCGGTACTTCCGCATCACCGAGCGCGGCTCGTCGGTGGGCCAGGAGTTCCGCGGCGGCCTCGCCACGTTCCTGGCGATGAGCTACATCGTGGTACTGAACCCGCTGATCCTGTCCGGGCCCGACTCGGCCGGGAACACCCTGGGCATCCCCGCCGTGGCCGCTGTGACCGCGCTCGTGGCGGGCGTCATGACCATCGTCATGGGCGTGTGGGCGCGGCACCCGTTCGCGGTGGCCGCGGGCCTGGGCGTCTCCGCGTTCGTCTCCATCACCATCGCCACGACGCCGGGGCTCACCTGGCCCCAGCTGATGGGCCTCGTCACCGTCGCCGGTCTCGTGATGCTGCTGCTCGTGGTGACCGGCTTCCGCCGTGCCGTGTTCGACGCGGTCCCGGAGGCGCTGAAGTCCGGCATCGTGGTGGGCATCGGCCTGTTCATCGCGCTGATCGGCCTCGTCAACGCCGGGTTCGTGCGGCGGCTGCCGGACGCCGCCGACACCACGGTCCCGGTGGGCCTGGGCACGGGCGGCGAGCTCGAGGGCTGGCCCGTGCTGGTCTTCGTCGTCGGGCTGCTGCTGACCGCGGTCCTCGTGATCCGCAAGGTGCGCGGCGCCATCCTGATCGGCATCGTCGTGGCGACGATCCTCGCCAACGTGCTGGAGGCCGTGTTCCACATCGGCCCCTCCGTGGACGCCGACGGGAACGCCGTGCCCACCGGCTGGTCCCTGATCGCCCCCTCCCTGCCCGAGTGGACCGCCCCGGACCTGCACCTGCTCGGCAGCGTGGACCTGTTCGGCGCCTTCACCTCCGTGGGCGGGCTGATGGCCTCCCTGCTCGTGTTCGCGATCCTGCTCTCCGTGTTCTTCGACGCGATGGGCGTCTCCGTGGGCCTGGCCCGCGAGGCCGGCACCGTGAACCCGGACGGCTCCATCCCCGACCTGAACCGGGTGCTCGCCGCGGACGCGCTCGCGGTCACGGTGGGCGGTGGCGCCTCCGGCTCGGCGCACCAGATCTTCGTGGAGTCCGGCACCGGCATCGGCGAGGGCGCCCGGACCGGCCTGGCCTCCGTGTTCACCGGCCTGTTCTTCCTCGCGGCCGTGTTCCTCTCCCCGCTCATCCACCTCGTGCCGTTCGAGGCCGTGGCCCCCGCGCTCGTGGTGGTCGGGTTCATGATGTGCCAGCACGTGGTGCAGATCGACTGGTCCGACCCGGGCGCGGCCTTCTCCGCGTTCCTCACGTTCATCCTCATGCCGTTCACCTACTCGATCGTCAACGGCATCGGCGCCGGCGTGGTGGCCTACGCGGTGATCCGCACGGGCCAGGGCCGCGGCCGCGAGGTGCACCCGCTGCTGTGGTTCGTGGCGCTCGCGTTCGTCGCGTACTTCGGGCTCGGCGTGGTCCGGGCGGCGCTCGGCCTGAACTGACCCGCCGCCCCCGACGGCGGCGCACCGGACCGGTGCGCCGCCGTCGTCGTGTGCGGCGCGGGGTGTCGTCAGCGCCGGAAGGCGGCGGACCGCTGCGCGAACTCGGCCGAGCGGATCAGCTCCACCTGGTCCCGCGCCTCACGCTCGAGCGCGCGCCCCACGACCTCCGCGTCGGCCGCGTTGAGGGCGGCCTTGGCCAGCGCGACCGCACGGCGGGGACGCTCGGCCACCGCGTCGGCGAGGGCGTGGGCGACGCCGGCGAGGTCCGGCCCGGGGACCACGCGGGAGAACAGCCCCGCGGCCCGAGCCTCCTCCGCCCCGAGGCGCCGCCCCGTCAGGGCCATCTCCGCGGCCAGCGCCCGGCCGACGGCCCGCGCGATGGTGACGGAGCTGCCGCCGTCCGGCACCAGGCCGATGCCCGTGAACGGCAGCAGGAGGTACGCGTCGTCGGCGGCGACCGCGAGGTCGGCGGCGGCCGCCAGGGCCGCGCCGTAGCCCACGGCCGGACCGTTGACGGCCGCGATGACCGGCACGTCCACCGCCCGGATCGTCTCGACGACACGGTTGGCCGCGCGCATCGTCGCCTCCGGATCGAGGTCGTCCCGGAGATCGGCTCCCGCGCAGAAGGCCCGTCCTCGGCCGGTGAGGATGACGGCGCGGATCGCCGGGTCCCGACCGGCCTCCCCCAGCGCGGTGTGCAGCGCCTCCATGGCGGTCGGCGTGACGGCGTTGAGCCGATCCGGGCCGTCCAGGGTCAGGACGAGGGCGGTGTCGTGACGTTCGGTGGCCACCCTGGTGCCGGTCATGCCCGCCTCCCGGCCGTGGCCTCGGACCGCATCTCGAGGTAGGCCGCCATCTCCATGGTCAGCACCTCCTTGCCCTCCTTGTTGAGGGCGCGCACGTCGAACACCACGAGTCCGCGGCGCCACTCTGGCTCCAGACGCACGTCGATGACGCGGCTGTGTCCGGAGAGGACGTCCCCCGGGCGCACCGGCCGCCGGAACCGCAGGCGGTCGATGCCCTGCCCGGCGATCACGTTCCAGTGCTCGCGGCGTCCCAGCACCTGGAGGCGCTGGAGGATCGCCAGGGTGTGGAGGCCGCTGGCGATCAGGCCTCCGTAGCGGCCCCCCGTCTCGGCGTGCCCGGGGTCGATGTGGATGTCCTGCGGGTCCCAGTGGGATGCGAACGCGATGACCTCCTGCTCCGTCACCTCGTACGTGCCGAGGTCGCATTCCTCGCCCACAGTGAAGTCCTCTGCGTGCCGCCCGTCTGTCGCCTGGGCCGTCATGCCCGGCCTCCTCTCGCTGTTTCGTCTTCCGCCGCCTTGACACGGACGACCACCGCCGGCCGGGCGGCGTCGCGGTCGACCGCGTCGACGATCCGGTCCACCAGCGGCTCGAAGAAGAGCTCGCCGAGCATGCGCATGATCATCGACACCACCTGCGGCACCTCGTCCCGCCGGCCGCTGATGAGCCCCGCGGCACGCAGCTGGCGCACCTGCTCGCGGGCGAGCGCCGTGAGCTTCTCCACGAGCTGGGAGTCGGCGGCCGGCTCGCCCAGCAGCACATGGCGCCGGACGTACTCGAGGACGTCGGGACGGGCCCGGAGCATCTCAGCCACCGCGGCGTCCCGACGGAGGGTCACGTCTCGAGCCGTCCCCTCCGCGGGGACGGACGCGATCGCGGCCGCGAAATCGTCGGCGACCGCGGCGTCCACCTCCCGATGCAGCCCGGCCTTGGAGCCGTAGTGATGCGTGATCAGGCCGACGGTCACGGACGCCTCCTCGGCGATGGCACGCATCGAGGTCCCCTCGACGCCGTGATGCGCGAAGAGCCGGAGGGCGGCGTGTCGGATGCGGGCCTTGCCCGTGAGGTCCGATGCCGGGGCGTCCATCCCCGCCCCTCCGGGACCGTTCCGTGCGTCGATCGTCACCGTTGCTCCTCTCTCGAGCCCCGCGAGGCCGGGGGCTGCCGCCCGTCGGTGATGACGGCGGATCTCATCCTGCCATTGCACATTCGCACAGTCGACTATACATTCGTACAACATCGCCCCGATGCGATGCAGATCACATCCCAGTGGACCGAGAGGAGGGCACCCGTGCAGCCCATCGATCAGACGACGTCCGGCCCCGCCACATCCGTGGGCGAGCGGCCCCTGGCCGGGATCCGCGTCGTCTCCGTGGCCGTGAACCTGCCCGGCCCCCTCGCAGCGGCCCGGCTCGCCGAATTCGGAGCCGAGGTCGTGAAGATCGAACCGCCGACGGGCGATCCGCTCGCCGCCGCTGCCCCGCAGTGGTACGCCGAACTCATCGCCGGCCAGCGCGTCCTGACCCTGGACCTGAAGACCGGTCCCGGGCAGGACCACCTCGCGACCCTCCTGGAGGGCGCTGACCTGCTGCTCAGCTCGCTGCGCCCGTCCGCGGCCGACCGTCTCGGCCTACCTGCCTCGGCGCATGCCGCGGGAGCCGTGTTCCTCGAGGTCGTGGGACACGACGGTGACGACGCCGACCTGCCGGGCCACGACCTGACCTACCAGGCCGCCGCCGGCACCCTCGACGCCCCCCGGATGCCGCTCGTGCCCGTGGCCGACCTGCTCGGCGGGGAGCGGGCCGTCTCCGCCGCGCTCGCCGCGCTGCGCAGCCGAGACCACGGGGGCCCGGCCACCCGCGTCCGCGTGACGCTCGAGGACGCCGCCAGGGCCGCCGCGGCCCCGGTGCGGCGGGGCCTGCTCGGCCCGGGCGGCCCGCTCGGCGGAGACCTGCCCACCTATTCCCTCTACGCCAGCGCCGACGGCCATGTGGCCGTCGCCGCGGTCGAGCCCCATTTCGCCGCCCGCCTGGCGGAGCACATCGGCTCGACCCGGGACGAGATCGCCCGCACGATCCTCACCCGTCCCGGAGCCGAGTGGGAGCGGATCGCTAACGAGCTCGACCTGCCGCTCGCCGTCGTCCGTCCCCCTCGCTGACCCCGCCGTCCGTCCTCAGGAGCACATCATGGCCACCCTCCCCAGCGTCCTCGCCACCACGGCCCGCCGCGTCCCCCAGCACCCCGCCCTGAAATGGGGCGATTCCTCGCTCACCTATGCCGACCTCGATGCGACCGTGGACCGGCTCGCCGGTGAACTCATCTCCCGAGGACTGCGCCCGGGCGACCGCGTCGTCCTCGTGGCCGGCAACACCCCCGAATTCGTGATCGGCCTCTACGGAGCGTTGCGGGCGGGTGCGATCGTCGCCCCCGTCAACCCGCGCTCCGCGCGTCCTGAACTCGAGCACTTCCTCGCCGACACCGAGGCGCGGATGCTCCTCGTCGACCCGACCGTCGGCGAGGGTGTCCAGGCCCTGGCCGCAGCGGACTCGGGGCCGGCCCAGCTCCTCGCGCTCGGCGCTCTCGACGGCTTCGACGACGTCCTCGCCGCGGCCGACGACCGGCCTGAAGGAGCCGTCGCCCATCCGGACCTGGCCGAGGACGACGACGCCCTCATCATCTACACCTCCGGCACGACGGGACGGCCGAAGGGCGCCCTCTTCGACCACCACCGCGTGCTGTGGGTGGGCCAGAACATGATCATGGGCCTGGGCATGCGGGTCGGCGAGACGATGGTGCACGTGGCGCCGCTGTACCACTCCGCCGCCCTCAACCTCCTGCTGTTCAGCGGCGTGATGCTGGGCGCCACCCACGTCCTGCTCCCGGCCTTCGACCCCGACGAGGTCATCGCGACGCTCGAGCGGGAGAGGGCCACCATCTTCTTCGGCGTCCCCACGATGCTCGCCTACATGCTGCGCAGCCCGAGGATGGCCGCCAGCGATCTGTCCCACCTGCGCGGCATCCTCTACGGCGCCGCCCCGATGCCGGCGAGCACGGCCGAGGCGCTCGTGGCCGCGCTGCCTCACGTCCACATCATCCAGGCGTGCGGCCAGACCGAGGGCGGTCCGGGCGGGATCTTGCTCACCCATGAGGAGGTCATGGCGAAGCCACACACGAGCGGGCGCATGGCCATGCCCAACACGGAGGTGCGCGTCGTCGACGCGGACGGCCGCGACGTCGGCCCTGGGGAGGTCGGCGAGATGATCATGCGGGGCGAGACCATGATGAAGGGGTATTGGCGGAACCCCGAGGCCACGGCGGTCACGGTCGTCGACGGCTGGGTCCACACGGGCGACCTCACCCGGGTCGACGAGGAGGGCTTCCTCACCGTGGTCGACCGCCTCAAGGACCTCATCATCACGGGCGGGCGCAACGTGTACTCCGCCGAGGTGGAGAACTCGTTGGCCGGCTGCCCGGGCGTCGCCGAACTGGCGATCATCGGACGCCCCCATCCCGACTACGGGGAGAGCATCGTCGCCGTCGTCGCCCCGATGCCCGGCGCGACCGTGTCCCTCGAGGCGCTGCGGGACTACGGCGAAGGCCGCCTCTCGCACTACAAGCTCCCGCACGAGCTGGTGGTGCGCGAGATCCCCCGCAACCTCTCCGGGAAGATCCTCAAGCACCGCCTGCGGGCCGACCTCACCGAGCCCGGCGACCCCGCCTGAGCCGGGCCCCTCCGTCCCACCAGACCTCACCCGTGAAGGAGAACCCATGAGCACCGCCCCTTCCAGCCGAGACGCCGTGATCGTCGACGCCGTCCGCACCCCCGTGGGCCGCCGCGGCGGCGCCCTGCGCGACTGGCATCCCCTGGACCTGCTCGCGCACACGCTCGACCACCTCGTCCGCCATTCCGGGGCCGACGCCGACGCCCTGGACGACCTGATCGCCGGCTGCGCGCTCCAGCGCGGCGAGCAGGCGGGCAACGTGGCCCGCAACGCGCTGCTCGGCGCCGGCCTGCCGATCGGCCTGCCCGGCACCACGATCGACCGCCAGTGCGGCTCCGGCCAACAGGCCGTGCACTTCGCCGCCCAGGGCGTCCGGTCCGGCGAATACGACTGGGCGATCGGCTGCGGCGTGGAGTCCATGTCCCGGGTGGACCTCGGCCCGCTCTTCGCCCCGGGCGGCCCCCGCGGCGAGTGGTACGGCACGCGTTCCCTGGCCCGTTTCGACGGTAACCTCCCCGCCCAGGGGCCGTCCGCGGAGCTCATCGTGGAGAAGTGGGGCCTCACGCGCGAACGGCTCGACGCCTACAGCGTCCAGAGCCACCGCCGCGCCGCCGAAGCCACCCGGGAAGGCCGCTTCACGGATTCCCTCGTGCCGATCGACGGGCTCGACCGCAATGGCGACACCGTGGCACTCACCGCCGACGAAGGCATCCGTGCGGACGTCGATCCGCAGAAGGTGGCCGCGCTCGCCCCCGTGTTCTCGCCCGACGGCGCCATCACGGCGGGGAACTCCTCCCAGCTCAGCGACGGCGCCGCCGCCCTCCTCGTTGCCGAACGCGGCGCCGCCGAGGCCGCCGGGCTGCGCCCCAAGGCCCGCATCGTCAGCATGGCGGTGGCGGCGGACGACCCGGTGCTCCAGTTCACAGCGATCCTCGCCGCGACCCGCCGCGCCCTGGACCAGGCCGGACTGGACATCACGGACATCGACCTCGTCGAGGTGAACGAGGCGTTCGCCCCCGTCCCCCTGATCTTCATGGACGAGTTCGGCTACCCGGAGGACCAGCTCAACGTGAACGGCGGCTCCATCGCGATCGGCCACCCGCTCGGCTCGACCGGCGCCCGGCTGCTCACTCAGCTCACCGACGAGCTCCACCGCCGTCAGGCCCGGTACGGGCTGCTGACGGTCTGCGAGGGCGGCGGCATGGCCAACGCCACCATCCTCGAGCGCCTCTGAGCGCCCCGACCAACGGAACCCTCCCAGGACCAGAACCAGGAGCATCACATGCAGATCAAGGACCGCACCTTCCTCGTCACCGGCGGCGCGTCCGGCCTCGGCGAGGCCACGACCCGCGCGCTGCTCGACCGCGGCGGGCACGTGGTGGTGGCCGACCGCGCCGGAACCGCGCCCGAGGGCGCCGTCTTCGTCGAGGCAGACGTCACCGACGCCGTCCAGGTCGCGCACGCCGTGGCGGAGGCGACCCGCCAGCCGGGGCCGCTGTCCGGCGTCGTGAACTGCGCCGGCATCGGCTCGGCCGCCAAGGTGATCTCCCGCGACGGCCCCCAGCCGCTGGCGGACTTCGAACGGATCGTCGGGGTGAACCTCATCGGCACCTTCAACGTCATCCGCCTCGCGGCCGCGGCGATGGCCGAGAACGAGCCGGACGACGATGGCGGCCGCGGCGTCATCGTCAACACGGCCTCCGTGGCCGCCTACGAGGGACAGGTGGGCCAGGCCGGGTACTCAGCGTCGAAGGGGGGCGTGGTGGCGATGACGCTGCCGATCGCCCGTGAGCTCGCAGACTACGGAATCCGCGTGAACACGATCGCGCCCGGACTCTTCCTCACGCCGATGATGCACCAGCTGCCGGAGAAGGCCCGTGCCTCCCTCGGGGAGCAGGTGCCCTATCCCTCCCGCCTCGGCGATCCGGCCGAATACGCGCATCTGGTCACCCACATCGTGGAGAACCAGATGCTCAACGGCGAGACCATCCGCCTCGACGGCGCCATCCGCATGGCGCCCCGCTGATCCTGACCACTTCTGGAGGAACCATGAGCACCGCGCCCCGCCGCCGCGTCACCGGATACCCCTCGACCTCGGGGGACGACGTCCAGCTGAACACCACCACCCTCATCCGACACGCCGCCCGGACCCACGGCGACCAGGAGATCGTCTATCGCACCCCGGACGGGGGGTGGGACCGCTACACGTACGCCGAAGCCTACGAACGGATCCGCCGCGCCGCGAACGCCATGACCGGCCTCGGCGTCAGCCCCGGCGACCGCGTGGGCGTCATCGACTGGAACAGTCGGCGACACTACGAGCTCTACTGGGCGATCCCCGGCATCGGCGCGACGATGGTCCAGGTGAATCTCCGCCTCGCACCCGAAGACCTCGTCCACGTCCTCACGGACAGCGGGTGCACCACGGTGTTCGTGGACGAGTCCCTGCTGCGCCACGCCGAGGTCATCGCCCCGCGTCTGCCGGAGGTGACCACGTGGGTGGTGATGACGGACCGCCCCCTGTCCGAGATCGAGACGACGCTGCCGGGCGTGCGGCACTACGAGGACCTCCTGGCCTCGGCCTCCCCGGACGTCGACTGGCCGGAGGTCGAGGAGACCTCCGCCTACGGCGCGTGCTACACCACCGGCACGACCGGCCGGCCGAAGGGGGTGTTCTACTCGCACCGCGCGATCGTGCTGCACTCGTATGCCCTGGCCGCCTCGATCGGCATGACGCTCCGGGACGCCACCATGATCATCACCCCCATGTTCCACGGCCAGGCCTGGGGCCTCCCGCAGGCCGCCACCCTGATGGCGAACAAGATCGTCCTCCCCGGCCGCTACATGGCGGAGGACACCGCCCCCCTGACCGACGCCCTCATCGCCGAAGAGGTGACGATCACCAGCGGCGCCCCCGCCATCTTCCAGCCGATGCTCGCCTACATCGAGACCCTGGACGAGAAGCCGGACCTGAGCCGGCTGCGCATGATCTCCGGGGCGACCGAGCCGTCGTTGTCGCTCATGCGGGGATTCCGCGACCTCACGGGCGCGGAGGTGGTCCATGCCTACGGCGCCACCGAGACCACTCCCCTGGTCACGGTGAACCGCTACAAGCCGGGTGTGCTCGCCCGCCTCGACGAGCCCGCCCTGATGGACCTCAAACGCAAGCAGGGCCTGCCGTTGACCAACGTGGACCTGCGGATCGTCGGGCCGGGTGATGAAAACCTGCCCTTCGACGGCGTCAGCCAGGGGGAGATCTGCGTGCGCGGGCCGTGGGTCACGACGGGGTACCACGGCATGAGCGAGGCCGACGCCGAGGGCCGGTTCCTCGACGGCTACTGGCGCAGCGGCGACGTCGGCACCGTCGACTCGGACGGCTACCTCAAGGTCACCGATCGCCTCAAGGACGTCATCAAGTCCGGCGGCGAGTGGATCTCGTCGATCGACATGGAGAACCTGCTGACGAGCCATCCGGCCATCACGGAAGCCGCGGTCGTCGGGCTGCCCCACCCCAAGTGGCAGGAGCGCCCATACGTACAGGTGATGCTTCGTCCTGGAGCGACGATCACGCTCGCCGAGGTCCACGAGCACCTGAGCGGGGCGTTCGCCTCGTGGCAGCTCCCGGAGCGCGTGGACGTGGTCACGGAGCTCCCCCGCACCAGTGTCGGGAAGATCGACAAGAAGACGATCCGCGGCCGGCACACGGACCTCTATGCGGACGC
Source organism: Micrococcus sp. GbtcB5 (assembly GCF_019091605.1). Lineage (NCBI taxonomy): Bacteria > Bacillati > Actinomycetota > Actinomycetes > Micrococcales > Micrococcaceae > Micrococcus > Micrococcus sp. GbtcB5. The sequence goes on along the minus strand of NZ_JAGXJK010000006.1, from coordinate 5,634 downwards.
GTCGGAGGCCGCCCGCCCCGGCGGCGGGGCCGGCGACGTCGAGGAAGGCGGCCGAGCATGACCCGCGACATCATCCGGACCGAGCGCATCGGCCCCGTCACCGTGATCCACCTGCAGGACGACCGGGCCCTGAACGCGTTGGGGTCGGCGCTCGTGGCCGGCCTCGCCGATGCCCTCGAGCACGCCCAGCAGGACCCGGAGGTGCGCGCCGTTGTGATCACCGGCTCCGACCGCGCGTTCTGTGCCGGTGCACACATCCCGGAGGTGCTCGCCCTCCGCGAGGCCCTCACCGCCGACCCGGACGCCGAGGTCTACCTCGACCGGCTGTTCGACCTGCTCGCCGCGAGCCCCCAGCCGGTGATCGCCGCGGTGCGCGGACTCGCCCTCGGCGGTGGCTGCGAGCTGGCCCTGGCCTGCGACCTCGTCGTCGCCGGGGAGTCCGCGTCCTTCGGACTGCCCGAGGTCCGGCTCGGCGTCATCCCCGGCGCCGGCGGCACACAGCGGCTCGTCCACGCGATCGGCAAGGCCAAGGCCACGCGGATGCTCATGACCGGTGAGTCGGTCGACGCTGCGTGGGCCGAGTCCGCGGGCCTGGTCGCCGAGGTCGCGGCGGACGAGGACGTCGTCGCCCGTGCGGTCGACATCGCCCGGCGCGCCGCGGACAACGCGCCAGGCGCGGTCCGCCTCGCCGTCGGCTGTGCCCGCCGCGCCCAGGACCTGTCGTTGACCGACGGCCTGGCCCACGAGCGCCGGGCCTTCCTGGAGGCGCTGGCCTCCGACGACGCCGCCGAAGGGATGAGCGCATTTGCGCAGAAGCGGCGCCCCGTCTTCGGTTCCCGCTGACCGACACCGACACACTGAGACACCGAGGAGAACACCATGATCCTGGATTCGTACCGATCCCCCTGGCTGACGGAGGACGCGGAGGCCCTGCTCGAGCACTGCCGCGACTTCCTGGCCCGCGAGGTCGTCCCCCACGAGGAGCGTTGGGCCGAGCAGCACGGGGTGGACCGCGACCTGTGGACCAAGGCCGGAGAGGCCGGCCTGCTGTGTCCCTCCCTGCCGGAGGAGTACGGCGGGGCCGGCGGCACCTTCGCGCTCGAGGCCGCGATCCTCACCGAACAGGGTCGCTGCTTCGACGACGCGTGGGGATTCAGCATCCACTCCCCGATCGTCGCGCACTACATCCTGGCGTACGGCACCGAGGAGCAGAAGCAGCGGTGGTTGCCCGGGCTGGCCTCGGGAGAGCTGGTCGGGGCGATCGCCATGACCGAGCCCAACACCGGGTCGGATCTGCAGGCGGTCCGCACGCGCGCCACCCGCGACGGGGACCACTACGTGATCAACGGTTCCAAGACCTTCATCTCGAACGCCACGCACTGCGGCCTGCTGCTCATCGTGGCGCGGACGGGAGACGAGCCCGGTGGCCGCGGTCTGTCCCTGATCGTCGCGGAGACGGACGGCCTCGAGGGCTTCGAGCGCGGCCGGGTCCTGAAGAAGATCGGTCAGCACGGCCAGGACACCCGCGAACTCTCCTTCTCGGACATGCGGGTCCCCGTGTCCCACCTGCTCGGCCCGGACGAGGGCCAGGGCTTCGTGCAGCTCATGGCCCAGCTGCCTCAGGAACGGCTCACCCTGGCGGTGCTGGCCGCGGGCGTGTGCGAGGCCGCCGTGCGCGAGACCATCCGGTACACCAAGGAGCGTCACGCGTTCGGCGAACCGCTGATGTCCTTCCAGAACACGCAGTTCGTCCTGGCGGAGTGCGTCGCGGACACGCTGGCGACCCGGACCCTCGTGGACCAGTGCATCGTCGCCCACGTGGACGGCACGCTGACCGCCGCAGACGCCTCCATGGTGAAGTTCTTCGCCAGCGACATGCAGAACAAGGTGGTCGACCGCTGCCTGCAGCTCTTCGGCGGGTACGGGTACATGGAGGAGTACCCGATCGCCCGGGCGTTCACGGGCGCCCGCGTGCAGAAGATCTACGGCGGCACCAACGAGATCATGAAGATGCTCGTGGCCCGGGCACTCTGAGCCACACCCCCGTCGTCGTGCGCGGGGGCGGCGGCGCGGCCGACCGGGGTGTCGGCCCCGCCCCGCGCGGCGTGATGGGATGGGCCGCATGCCCCAGACCACTACGCACGCCCCCGTCCCGCCGTCCGCCTCCGCCGAGCCCGTGACCCGCCGCCACCACGGCCACACGTTCCAGGACGACTTCGAGTGGCTGCGCGGCAAGGCGGAGCCCCGCGTGCTCGAGCACCTGGCCGCCGAGAACGCGTACACCGAGGCCGTGACCGCGGACCAGGCGCCGCTGCGCGAGGCGATCGTCGGTGAGATCAAGGCCCGCACGGTGGAGACGGACCGCTCCGTGCCCGCCCGCCGGGACGGGTGGTGGTACTTCGTGCGCACCCGCGAGGGCGCCGAGTACCCGATCCACTGCCGCGTGCCCGCACGCGACACCGGCGACCTCGAGGCCGACTGGACCCCGCCCGTCATCACCCCGGACGCCGCCCTGCCGGGCGAGCAGGTGATCCTGGACGGCAACGCCGAGGCCGAGGGCCACCCGTTCTTCGCGCTCGGCGGCCTGCACATCAGCCCGGACGCCACCCGGGTGGCCTACGCCGTGGACCACACCGGCGACGAGCGCTTCACCCTGCGCGTGCGCGAGATCGCCACGGGCGAGGACCTGCCGGACGCGGTCGAGAACGTGGCCCACGGCGTCCGCTTCGACCGCTCGGGCACCCGCGTGTTCTACACCGTCTGGGACGACTCGTGGCGGCCGTACCAGGTCAAGGCGCACGTGCTCGGCACCGACCCGGCCGAGGACGTGCTCCTGCACGAGGAGGCCGACCCGGGCATGTGGACCGGCTTCGAGGGCGTGGCCGACCGCACCCAGCTGCTGATCGGCGTCGGCAACTCGGAGGTCTCCGAGACCCTCGTGGTCGACCTGCCGGAGGACCCCGCCGCGCCCCTGCCGGCCCCGCGCGTGCTGATCCCCCGCGCGTGGCGGATGCTCGCCGACGTCGAGCCCGTCACCGACGCCGACGGCGTCCGCCGGCTGCTCGTGGTCCACGACCGCGCCCTGGACGACGACGGCGCCCCCGTCGCCGCGCCCAACGGGATGCTCTCGGTGGTCGCCGAGGCGGACGTCGCCGACCGCGGCGCCTGGCGCACGGTCGTCCCGCACCGCGAGGACGTGAAGGTCGACGGCGTCATGGTCACCCTGACCCACGCCGCCCTGGCCGTGCGCCGGGAGACGACCCCGCGCGTCGTCGTCACCGAGCTGGACGCCGTGCTGGCCGGACAGACCGCGCACTGGCGCGAGCCCGCGTTCGACGAGGAGCTCTACGCGTGCCATCTGTCCGCGACGGCGGCCGAGTCCCCGTTCCTGCGGCTGGCCTACACGTCCTGGATCACGCCCGCGCGCGTGCTGGACGTCTCGGCGGCGACAGGCGAGGTGCACCTGCGCCGCGAGACGGAGGTGCCCGGCTACGACCCGGCCGACTACGTGGCCGAGCGCGTGTGGGCGCCGGCCTCCGAGCCGTCGTCGGTGACCGGGGAGGACGTGCGGATCCCCGTCACCGTGATCCGGCACCGCGACGTGAAGCCGGACGGGACGGCCCCGTGCGTGGTGTACGGCTACGGCTCCTACGAGATGTCCATGGACCCCGTGCTGGGTGTGGCCCGGCTGTCCCTGCTGGACCGGGGCGTGGTGTTCGCGGTCGCGCACGTGCGCGGCGGCGGCGAACTGGGCCGGCGCTGGTACGAGGACGGCAAGAAGCTGGCCAAGCGGCACTCCTTCACGGACTTCGTGGACGCCACCCGGCACCTCGTGGACCTCGGCTGGGCGGACCCGGCGCGCGTGGCCTGCATGGGCGGCTCGGCCGGCGGCCTGCTCATGGGCGCGGTACTGAACCTCGCGCCGGAGCTGTACCGGGCGTGCCTGGCCGTGGTGCCGTTCGTGGACGCGCTCACCACCATCCTCGACCCGGAGCTGCCGCTGTCCGCGCTCGAGTGGGAGGAGTGGGGCAACCCGATCGAGGACGCGGCCGTGTACGAGGCCATGCGCGCCTACACCCCGTACGAGAACGTGCGGGCGGTGGACTACCCGGCGATCGCGGCCGTGACGAGCCTGAACGACACCCGCGTGCACTACGTCGAGCCGGCCAAGTGGGTGGCCCAGCTGCGGCGGACGGTGACGAGCGACCAGGCCACGCCCCTGGCCGAGGGCGGCGCCCCGATCCTGCTGCGCACCGAGATGGACGGCGGCCACGGCGGCGCGTCCGGCCGGTACCAGGGCTGGGAGGACACCGCCTGGGAGTACGCGTTCCTGCTGACCGCGCTGGGGGCGACCCGCCGCGTGGTGTGACGGGGGCGGGGTGTTCGCCCGGAACCGGTCAGTCTCCGGCCTCCCCGGCCCCGTCGGCCGCGCGGACCTGGGCCAGCGCGTCGGCGGTGCGCAGCAGCGCCAGGTGACTGAACGCCTGGGGGAAGTTGCCCGCCATGCGGTCCTGGCCGTCGTCGTACTCCTCGGCCATGAGGTCGAGGTCGTTCGCGCACGCATCGAGCCGCTCCATGAGGGCGTCGGCGTCGTCCAGGCGGCCGGTGCGCGCGTACTGCTCCACGAGCCAGAAGGCGCACGCGAGGAACGGCGCCTCCTCACCGGGCAACCCGTCGGAGCCGTCCGGGCGGTAGCGCAGCACCAGGCCGGTGTCCGTGACGAGCTCCTCCTCGATCCGCCGTACGGTGGCGAGCATGCGCGGGTCGTCCGGGGGCAGGAACCCGGTGTGGGGGATCTGGAGGAGGGAGGCGTCCACCGCGTCCGAGCCGTAGGTCTGGGTGAAGTAGCCGTCCGCGTGCACGCCGCGGGTGAGGATCTCCTCCCGCAGCTCGTCCCGGTGGCGCTCCCACGCCGCGGTCTCCGCCTCCGTGGCGGGCACGCCGTGGGTGGCCACGGCGTGCAGCGCACGGTCCAGCGCGGCCCACATCTTGACGCGGCCGTGCGTGAAGAAGGCAGGCTCCCCGCGCATCTCCCACAGCCCGTGGTCCGGGTCCTCCCGATGCGCGACGACGCGCTCCACGAGCCGCTTCTGCAGCGGCCAGGACCACTCGTCCTCCGGGACGCCGGCGTCCCGGAGGGCGCACAGCGCCATCATCACGGTGCCGATGACGTCCGCCTGCCACTGGTCCGCGGCGCCGTTGCCCACGACCACGGGCCGGGAGTCCGCGTGGCCGGGGAGGTGCTCGAGCTCGCGCTCGGGCATGTACCGCTCCCCCGAGAGCGTGTACATGACCTGCACCTCGTGGGGCTCCCCCGCGATGGCGCGCAGCAGCCAGTCGCGCCAGGCCGTCGCCCCCTCCACGTGTCCGTACGCGAGCAGGGCCTCCAGTGCGAGCGCCGTGTCCCGCAGCCACACATAGCGGTAGTCCCAGTTCCGGACCCCGCCGATGTCCTCCGGCAGGCTCGTGGTCGGGGCCGCCACGATGCCGCCCGTGGCCCGATGCGTGAGCCCCTTGAGCATGAGGAGGGATCGCTGGACCCGATCGGCGAGCGGGTCGTCCGCCCGCGGGGCCTGTCTGGTCGACTCCTCCAGCCAGCCGCGCCACCTGCGCACGGTGGCCTCCAGCACGTCC